>CAZCON010000243.1:0-3168 GCA_964500085.1 uncultured Lachnospiraceae bacterium | reverse complement strand
ATGCAATACATTATATACGGGAAATGTGGATGCTTTTCCTGAGTTTGTGGGTTATGTCGTAGAAGATTTGATGTTGCCAATTGTTGTTAACTTTACAGGTTTGTACGAGTTGCTTCCGAATGAGTATTATACAAATACAGGAGCATGGTTGAAACGGGAAGAAAGGACTGTTAGTAACTTTTGGGAATTTCTTACGGGTGGAAAGTTTGAAATGAAAGTTTACGATTGGGACAAGACAGAGAATTTTTATAAGTCCTGGTTTAATGGGAAACTAGTTCAGAGGGCTTTGAATGATCAGGCTCAAATTAATATGTCTCAAAGTGTTTCTGCAATAGACTCGGTAGAACATACTTTTATAGTGGGTAATGGAATTAACACAACAATAGGCTCTAATTTGTATACTGGTTCTGATTATTCAAATATAGTTGCATATTCTGATTATTCATTAATGGGAGATGGTACTGTTCCGTTCCGAAGCCAAACTATGAACAGAATCAACAGAAATATGTTGAGCGGAGAAACTGTTCAAAGGATTGGAGAGTTTGTGGTTATTAACGGAGTTACACATAGTGGATTGGTGAGTGAAGATGAAGCAATAAAAGAAATTGTAAAAGAGATTTGGCAAGTATATAATGAAGATGTTCCACAAGTATATGCATTGAATCGTTCGGGAATGCAATTGCAGGCAGGAAGCGATGGCGTTGAAGAAGAAAGTCAAATAAAGCGTATTTTGCTTTCTGCAGATTGTACGATTGAGATATCTAAAGACAATGAAGTACTCTATTATTTGCATGAAGATGAGAAAAAGCAAGGTCAAGATGTGATGATAGAATACGCAGGTAGGTATAATGAGTTGCCAGTCTATATGGTAACTATTTTAGAAGGAGAGTATGATGTTACTATTAAATCTACAAGTTCTCAGATGATTCAGCTAGCAATTGAAATTGGAGAAACTATATACTCTCTTGAAGATTCTTTAGGTAAAGGGGATATTGTTACATTTAATATTGGAACTCAAGATATGGTTATTCGGAGAAATAATGAAGTAGTCGCACCATTGATAATTGTTAATGGTGTGGTTCAAGAAACTTATCCGGAAGAAATGATTACAAGAGAAGATATTAATGTAATGAGTATGAATGTCAGAAGTGGTGAACAGTATAATAATACTATAAATCCTAGAATCAAACTTGTGAATAACGGAGAACAAGCAATAGAATTAAAGCAGTTGACATTGTCGTATATGTTTGATGGTGATGGTTATACTACACATAATTTTGTATGCGATTGGGCAGCAGTAAATCATGTGAAAAATATTTCAAATGTTATTGGAACCTTTGAAAACTTGGGTCAATATGACATTTTAAAAATTGAATTTCCAGATAGTGAGATTAGTATCGAACCAGGCGAGGAATTCGAAATTCACTTTAGGATTCATACAAAGGATTGGCAAGTGTATGATATATGGAACGATCCTTCTCTAGCAGGGGACGTATTTACGGATAATCCTTTAATAGCGGTAGAATATATGGGTTATTTGGTTCAATAAAATACACGAAAGGTGTTTATAGGAACGATTTGCAGAAAGGGGATTCTATGAACAAAAGGAAGCTGTTATCCGTTGTATGTATTATTGTAATAGTACTTGTTGCTCTTGGTGTTGTGACACAAGTAAAAACAACACAGGTTGAACATGAGCTGAAGGATACAAGTGCGTATTTAAACTTGGTTACTTCGTATGACGGTTTGTCTTGGAAGAAAACAAATCTGTTTTTTATAACGGATTTTGAAATCCATGCTATGGGAACGCAAAGTTATTGTATTACACCTGTTTGGAGCGGATTTATTGCAGGAGCTGTTAATTTTGGAATTGAAAAATTAGAACATTTTCCAGAAGATATATGGGCACAGTATGATTCGCTTGGCGGGGGAAGTTACTATTATCCGGGAAGCTGTGGACCTAAGAATGATTGGGAGGATAATGAGTATTTAGCGGTATCCTTTGACAGACCATACACAATTGAAGAAGTGATGGAAGTAGAGGAACTGGCGGCAGCACGCTGGTTTTGGATAGATACTTTAGGTGAAGAAAATGTTTCAAATGAAGAATATTCTCGCTCTTTGACTAGCGAAAACTGTGCATATGGTGTGACTAGTGAATTGGATGAATTACCGGAATCATGTGAAGCTTGGATTTCCTGTCTTAATTCGTATGATAAGAATTCTAAAACCGAAAGCGGGCGGAAAATATATGAAATCAAAGGGAACATAAAGGAAGGAGATAATATTCAGTTGGAGGATATTCGTATTCTTGGTTGTGAGGTTTGCGCATTCGGTTACGAGGCTGAAAAAGAGAAGATGAAAGACAATCCGATGTTTCATGTGGTTCGGAGTATACGTTAGTAGTACCTTCTGAGAAGTTTTGCCCGAATATTAGTAAAAGTAGTTGTTATTTTCCGCTACAATTAGTTTGCTGTCTGTGATTACCATTATTGGTGAGCTTGAAATATTAGTGATACCGCAGAATTTGAACTGTTCGAATATAATCAAAGAATATCAAATGATATGTGCAAAGAATAGTAAAATGGTGTGTTAGAAAACGATAAATGAGTTTGAACGGGAAAATGCTTACAAAGATTGAAAATGCTGAATTTTTGGGAATCATAGCTGTAAATTGATTGCAACATAACGTTGCTGGAATGTTCTGAATATGTATGATATGAATACCGCAGATGAATCTGCGGTATTCATAATATAAGGGGATATCAAAGGTTCTGAGGGACTGCGAAAAAGTTTGTCAAGGATAGTATATGCCGCATTCGAACATCCAGAGATTTCTTTTATAATATGAGTCTCGAATGGGTTCTTAAACCAAGCCCTTAAAAATGTTTGATTATCCTATAAGCCCTTCTGTGTTATAGAAAACCTCGTGATGTAAAAGGAGCCCACGCATGAATTCCTCCGGCTACGGGCATCTTAATTTTTCGTAGTACAACCCTAATGATAATATACTCAATAACAACAAAATGCCAATAGGTTTTTCACAAGTGGTATTCTTATTGTATACACCGATATGAGATGCTTTTCGTATTTTTTTGCAAAAGTTTTTCTTTATATTTCGTAAGCGCCTAATTTCGGGGTGGATTTCATTCTCTCCTTTTTGCAGTT
>CAZCON010000242.1:0-3172 GCA_964500085.1 uncultured Lachnospiraceae bacterium | reverse complement strand
GCACTACAATGCAAAACAGTTTTTCTTAGACATGAAGGCCGGTATTATTGTTGCAATTATCGCACTTCCCCTCTCCATCGCATTTGCCCTTGGCTGCGGTGTTTCTGCTGAAAAGGGGATTTATTCTGCAATTATTTCCGGTATTATTGTAGCCTTTCTCGGCGGTAGCCGCGTTCAGATTACCGGTCCTACCGGCGCGTTTATCGTAATTACCCAGTCAGTCATTGCCGGCTACGGAACGCAGGGACTTATCGTGGCGACCATTATGGCAGGTATTATTTTGATTCTGCTCGGCATATTCCATCTCGGAAAACTGATTAAATACATTCCTTCGCCAATTACCATCGGTTTTACCGGAGGAATTGCCATTACCATTGCCACTCTTGAAATCAAGGATTTTCTGGGGCTTGAAATTGCCACGATGCCAACCTCCTTTCTCGGAAAGTGGCAGACCTATTTTTCACACCTGTCCCGGCTAAACTGGCAGGCACTTGTACTTGGTCTTGTCAGTATCGTGATTTTGGTTATCTGGCCCAAGCTCAACAAAACCATTCCAAATTCTTTTGTAGCGCTTGTAATCGGTACGGCTGCTGCATATTTTCTTGAGCTGGACGTGTCTCTTCTCGGAGATATTCCAAAGACCTTATCTCTTGCCAAAATAGACGGTATGGATTTTGATGCGGTATTTAACCTGATGTCTCCTGCCTTTACCATTGCGGTACTGATTGCCATGCAGGCATTGTTGTCTGCTGTTGTAACGGATGGCATGATTCACAGTAAACATAAGCCAAATGCCGAACTGGTAGGACAGGGAGTCGCCAATATTGTACTTGGAATGTTCGGCTGCATTCCGGCAACCGGAGGCGTAGCCCGTTCCATCGCAAATGCAAAAAACGGTGGGCGCACCCCGATTGCCCTGCTGTTTCACAGTCTTACCCTGCTTGCCATGCTGCTGTTCGGCATGCCCCTTATCCGACTGGTGCCGCGTCCGGTACTGGCAGCCATCCTTCTGGTGGTTTCCTACAATATGTTTAACATAAAAGCATTTCTTGCTTACCGCAAGGCACCAAAATCTGATACGATTGTACTTATTACCTCCTGTATCCTGACCTTTGCTTTTGATCTGGTGCTTGCCATTGAGGTTGGTATTGTACTTTCCTGCCTCCTCTTTATGAAGCGTATGTCGGATGTCACGGATGTTTCCGGTTGGAAATATATCCGCGATACCCATCTTCCGGAGGAAGAAAACGACCCAGAGCATATTTCGCTGAAGGAAGTACCGAACTATACAGAGGTGTTTGAAGTAACCGGTCCGATGTTTTTTGGCGCAGTAGACAAGCTGCTTCGTTTAAAGCATCAGACCATGAAAAAGGATACAAAGGTTGTCATTGTCCGTATGCGTAGTGTCCCGGCCATTGATGCCACTGCCATGAATACGCTGCGTAATGTGACGAATGATTTGAAAAAGTACGGAATTACCGTTATCTTTTCCCATGTTCTGGAGCAACCGCGCTCTATTATGGAAAAGAACGGCTTTATTGAGGCCGTAGGCAGCGAAAACTTTTGTGAAAACATTGATGCTGCCTTAGAACGCGCCGGTCAGCTGGTAGTTACTCCTGCTGAAAAAATAACTGCTTAACCGCATCTCCTGAGAAAAAACAGCGCACAAGCTGTTTCAGATAAAATTCAAAATCTACCGGTACAACGGCTTCGGCAGTCTGTATCGGTATTTTTTGAATACAGTCCTCATCAATTCTGACAATCAGGGTTCCTACCGTTCTTCCGGACTCTACCGGCGCAGTTAGCACCGCTGTCTCCAGTTCCGGCGTAAATACAACGGTTTCCTTTCCGGTGCGAAGCAGCCGTAGTCCGAACAGCGCCGCAAGCTCCCTCTCGTCATAAGAAAGAGACACTGTTTCGTTCTGCCCTTTCTGTACCGGAAGCTTTGGAAGCTCCGGCAGTTCCTCTGTTGTTTCCAACACCGGAAGCTTTTGAAAGCTATGGATGCCATACTTCATAAGCTTCACGGTATCCTGCCATTTATAGGTCTTATTCGGCGGCCATCCGCTGGCAAGTACCACGCTGATTAAAAGTCTGTCCTCTCGTTCCACGGCTCCTACAAAGCAATAGCCGGCCTTTCCGGTAAATCCGGTTTTGACCCCGATGGCACCCTCCATCATGTTAAGAAACGCATCCTTATTATTTACCGTAAAACTGCGTCCTCCGGTAAGCTCCGAAAAGGAATACGAAGCAGTGTTTGTAATTTCACGAAATTCCTCCTGCTTTACCGCATAGGCGGCAATTTTAGCCAAATCAGCCGCAGCAATTCCATGTCCTTCTGCATCCAGTCCGTTCGGTGTCACAAAATTTGCCGAAAACGCCCCAAGCGCTTTTGCTTTTGTGTTCATCATGGCAGCAAAGCCCTCCACACTGCCTCCGACATGCTCTGCCAACGCCACGGCGGTATCGTTGTGTGACTCCAGCATCAGGGAGTAACAAAGATCCTTTACATAGTACTGTTCTCCCGTATTCATATTAAGCTGTACATCCGGCTGCATGGCGGCATTTTTCGATACCGTCACAATTTCCTGCGGTTCAGAATTTTCAAGCACCACAAGCAGTGTCATGATTTTCGTGGTACTTGCCATCGGAAGCACCTCATAACCGTTTTTTTCATAAAGTACCCGACCGGCTTCAGCATCATATAAAACCGCGGAATAGGCGTGAAGCGAAGCAGACTCCGGTGCAGAGGTTCCTGTTATATCCTGTACAGCTAAAAGTGCTGCAACGGTTTCCTTTTCCTCTGTAGACGAGGCAAGGACAATTATGGGGACGGAAAAAAACACAAAAAACGGTAACATAAAAAAGAAAAGCATCAGACGATACCGTTCCTTTGCTTTTCTCCTGCATTCAAACAGCTTCATGGCATTCCTCAAAAAACATTCTTTCCAAAGAATATGCGAACAATGTACAAAATAGGTCTGGCATTTTTTAAATTTCCAGCGAAAGCTGCATTTCCTCCTCTGCTTCAAGCTTAAAGTCTTCTACCTTTTCCGGATTAATTACCGGTAAATCATCCAGAGAAACCAGACCAAAGCTGCGTAAAAATTCTTCTGTTGTACCAAACAAAATCGGACGTCCCGGTGCGTCCATACGCCCAACCTCCTGAATC
>CAZCON010000241.1:0-3179 GCA_964500085.1 uncultured Lachnospiraceae bacterium | reverse complement strand
CTTAAGCGCCTGATGGCATATCTGGAGGCAGGTAACATGGCTAAGACGTTTGAACTTGCAGACGAGGAGGAGGAAGCGTTTTTTGCCACCTATAATCTTTTGACGGCAAAGCCGGTCATTTATGCGGCAAATGTAAAGGAAGACGACCTTACGGATGACGGAAATTCCAATGAGTTTGTAAAACAGGTAAGGACGTTTGCAGCGGAAGAAAGGTCGGAGGTCTTTGTAATCTGTGCACAGATTGAGCAGGAGATTGCAGAGCTGGACGAGGAAGAAAAAAAGATGTTTCTAGAAGAACTGGGGCTTTCTGAATCCGGTCTTGAGAAGCTGATTCGTGCAAGCTACAGTATTTTGGGACTTATCAGCTATCTGACTGCCGGACCAAAAGAAACCAAGGCATGGACGATTACGAAAGGAACCAAGGCTCCGCAGGCTGCCGGAAAGATTCATTCTGATTTTGAACGCGGCTTTATCCGTGCGGAAATCGTAAGCTACCAGAACCTGACGGAATGCGGAAGCTTTAATGCCGCAAAGGAAAAGGGGCTGGTGCGTTCTGAGGGGAAGGAGTATGTTGTACAGGATGGCGACGTGGTGCTGTTCCGTTTCAATGTATAGAAAACCAAAACAAAATTGAAGCAGAAGAAAGGCGGGTGAACCGGCATGACACTGGAAACGGGGAAGCTTTACTTTTTCGGAGGAAGCAGAGAGCTTGTACTGCCGGAGGCGGTGTCGTTGTTTGGATTCTCCGTCTCTTTTTATGGGATTTTTCTGGTACTTGCTGCAATTCTTGGCACTCTGGCTGTGTTGCGGGAGGGGAAAAAAAGAGCACAGAGTAAGGAGTGGATCTTAGCAGTTTTGCCGCTTGTTATTGTATCCGGTGTTATCGGCGCACGAATTTATTACGTGGCGTTTCAGTGGTATCCCTTTGCAGAAGAACTGTTTCTGGCGTTCTGGCTTCACAGCGGCGGACTTGCTTATTTGGGCGCTCTGCTTGGTGTATGGATTACCGTAAAGCTTTATTGCAGGCGAAAAAAGCAGTCCTTTGAGTGTACTGCAGATGTTTTGAGTATTGGAGCCTCTTATGCAGCGGTTCCTGTCTGGCTCGGCTGTGCTTTGATGCGCGAGCCGGTTGGTCGGTTTTATGATGGTTTCTTTTCCGTTAAAATCGGCGCAGAGTATCTTCCGAAGGAAGCAGACTGTGCCGGAATCCGGGAACTTTTGGAACATGTGACGGTCGTTGACGGAGAAGACTATATTTCAATCCATCCGGTGGCTCTTTACGGAGCTGCTGCTGCACTCGTGACAGCGCTGGTGCTTTGGATTGTCAAACGCTTTATAAAAAAAGAGGGGCAGCTGTTCCGACTGTATCTTCTGTTAAACGCAGGAACGGTGCTTTTCCTGGAGAGCTTTCGTGCCAGCAGCTGTTGCGTCTGGGGAACCGGATTCCCGATGAACAGTGTGGTGGCAGGCATCCTGCTTGGAGCGATTCTGCTGTCGGAGCTGCGGACCTTTCGAAATAGGAAGCAGACAGCGGAAAAGATGTAAGAAAAATTATCAAAGGGTGTAGAAAAAGGGTTCTGATTTGATTCAGAATCTTTTTTTTGCACTTTTTTACTTAGGGGTTGCAAAATTGATAAAAGTGGAGTAAAATAAGAGTGAAAGTGGAGGAAAGTGGAGAGAAATGGTGCGAAGTGGAGCGAAAGGCGGTGAAAGTTCATGTTCATGGGTGAGTACGACCATACGTTAGACCCGAAGGGACGTATGATTGTTCCGTCAAAGTTCCGCGATGAGCTTGGCGAACACTTTATTTTAACCATGGGTCTGGACGGTTGCCTCTTTGCTTACCCGGAGGCAGAATGGGAGCAGTTTGTAGAGGGACTGAAAAAACTTCCGGGCAATAAGGATGCCAGACAGCTGCAGCGCCATTTTATGGCAGGAGCCGCCGAAGTAGAGGTGGACAAGCAGGGACGCTTTCTGATACCGGCAAAGCTTCGGGAACAGGCAGGACTTACAAAGGACGTGGTGCTTGTTGGCGTGCTTTCCAAGATTGAACTTTGGAGCAGAGAACGCTGGGAGCAGAACTGCTGTTATGATAACATGGATGAGGTTGCAGAACACATGGCAGAATTCGGACTGAATTTTTAAGGAAAGGACGGGAACTCTTTGACAGAGACGACAGAGAAGGAAACGGTATTCCGGCACAGGTCGGTATTGCTTGATGAAGTTATTGAAAATCTGAATATCCGTCCGGATGGGATTTATGTGGATGGTACGCTGGGAGGGGCAGGACATGCCGCAGAGGTGTGCAAAAGATTAAAGAACGGTCGCTTTGTTGGTATAGATCGGGACGCAGATGCGATTGCGGCGGCAGAAAAAAGGCTTGAACCATTTCCATTTGTTCAAATTGTGAGAAGCAATTACAGCGAAATGAAGACGGTGCTTTCCGGGCTTGGAATAGAAAAGGTAAACGGTATTCTGCTGGATCTGGGGGTTTCCTCTTATCAGCTGGATACGCCGGAGCGGGGATTCTCTTATAGGGAGGAAAACGCACCATTAGATATGCGTATGGATCACCGGATGGAAACAACGGCAAGAGATATTGTAAACGGTTATAGTGAAGCAGAGCTGTTTCGTATTATTCGTGATTACGGCGAGGATCCGTTTGCAAAGAACATAGCAAAGCACATTGTGGCGTTTCGGGAAAAGCAGCCGCTGGTGACCTGTGGGGATTTAAATGAGGCAATCCGCGCAGCCATTCCGATGAGAGTGCAAAAAACATTGGGACATCCATCTAAGCGTACGTTTCAGGCAATCCGCATTGAGCTGAACGGAGAATTAAAGGCATTACAAAATACATTAGATGAACTGATTGATTTATTAGAGGAGGGCGGAAGATTATGTATCATTACCTTTCACTCTCTGGAGGACCGGATTGTAAAGTCGGGCTTTAAGAAAAGAGAGAATCCCTGTGAATGTCCGCCAAATTTTCCGGTGTGCGTATGCGGTAAAAAATCCGCGGGCAGGGTAATTACAAAAAAACCGATTTTGCCGGGTGAGAAAGAATGTGAAGAAAACTCTAGAGCAAGGAGTGCGAAGCTAAGAGTGTTCGAACGCAGGTAAGAATGGAGGAACAGGCATGGATGCAAAAGAAAAGGATTACAGAAGAATGTATTATGTAG
>CAZCON010000240.1:0-3188 GCA_964500085.1 uncultured Lachnospiraceae bacterium | reverse complement strand
CAAAGGTCAATGCCACTCGCTCCGTTTCCTCCGTTTTCGGAAAGCCGGTCGGAAATATGCCGGAATAATCCTGATACTCCGTCAGCAGCAGGCGCCGGCCTCCCGCGCTTCGGCATTCCGTATGATAAAGCAACAGGCCGTCTGCGCCATAGTCCAGAGCAGCTGAGCCGTTCTGCCAAAGCCCCTCCTCCTGTCTGATTGCAAAGTGCAGAAATGCCTCCAAATGGCTCAGCACAAGGTAATGTCTGCAAAACGCTTCCTGCTCTTCCAATACCTCACAAAGCAGACGGCGTACTGCCTCATTCATATTTACCTCCTCACAGGTCACTGCCACCGCTTCAATCTCATACTCCGGAAACAGTTCCAGAATGCGTCCAAACAGCAACGTAACATACTGTTCCAGCAGCATCCGTCCCTTGTAAAGCCCGCCTCTAAAGGAAATCTCCTCGCCCAGAACCGCTCTATGAAAAAAATTTGTAAGAACACCTTCCTCGTTCCCTGCCGGAGCTTTCAGATGCAGCGTCCCGTCCTCCCCTATCAGAAGCGCGGTCGGAAGATACTCTTTTGCTGTTCCGGCACCAAAGCAAAGTGCAACCGGCTCCGCCGCATGCGGTCGAAGAAGCGTTACCTGTGTAATATCATCACACAAATCTATTCCCAAAACAAGTCTTCCAATCTCCTGCATTACTCCTACTCCTTCCTCGGCGCAAACAAATGATGAATCGTGTACTCCATACGAAAATAGCTTTCCAGCATTTCAATCGTTGTCTTATCATCCTGCATATCCTGTGCCGTCAGAATCAGATTAATCTGGCCGTACTTTGTAGTTTCATCATGCACCCTTGCAGCATCAATTTTACGGTAAAAGCTCTCGGTAATCACCTGTCCGTTCTCCTGTTCCTCCGTAATGTAATACTGCAGCACCTCTCCATAAAACAAAATAAATTCCTTAACAAACACACCATAGCCGATATGCCTCATCTCTTCCTTTCGAAAAGAGTCCTCCCCGTCATTATCATATAAATATGAAATTCTCACCTTCCGATTCGGATTTGTATGATATTCCACATAAATCTTGTCGGACATACAGGGCGGAAGCGGTACTTTTCCCTCCAACTCCTCAAAAAATGGGAATACCTTGCCCTGCTCTGCCAGCCGCAGCATACTGCGTTCCGCATACTGCACCTGTTCCTCCGTCAGGGACGGCAGACGGGTATCGTTTTTTAATACTGCGAGACAGCATATGGCATTCTCCTCTTCTGCTGCCCTGCATACCCACTCAAATACCTCCTCCGGTATTTCACAGTCCCGCAGGAAATAGCGATAAGCCATGCAGGAAACATACGCCTGCACCAGCTTTTGATTATACCGCTGTCCGACGTAGCTTAAAAACACACGGTGCATCTCCGGTATATAATTTTCTGTAAACAAAATCTGCCCCAGCAACCGTTCCTCCAGTACCGCCGTCTGCAGCTCATACCCTGCCGCTGCCTGCCACAGCTGATACATTTCCTCTGTCGTTCCATAAAAATGCCGCACCAGATACTGCACAACAGCCTCATTACAGATTCCGGAGAAAAACACAAAACGGCACAGGATAAGCAGCATATCATTCTGCTCTTCCCCGCATTGCAGCAGCATATGGCTGCACAACCGCAAAATCCGTTTTGCCGCCACGCCTCTCATGCCATACTTTGCAAGCGCATCCAATGCTAAATCATACCGCCCCCGTACAATCAAAAGCTCGATCATTCGGCTGCGTTCTTCCTTATTCAAAAAATCCAGATTTAACTTCGCAAGGTAACTGTCCATCAGCTCTCCCTGAAAGTTATCATAGCAATACTGAACCAGTGCTTCAAGCTCTTCCTGTCGGAATCTCTCCTGCAGCCCCTCCAGACGAACCACACGTTTACTCAGTTCTACCGAATCCACATCCACTGCGCGGTAGTTATGTACCTTTTCCAACAAATTCAACAACAGTATCCGGTTTTCACCCGCCAGCTCCATGCACGCAGGCAGCAATTCCTCCCCATGCAGCAGCCGTTGCAGAAGGCAGTCCTCCATCGGCAGATAGCGGTTGCCCTCCTTATCCAACAGCACCACTCCTGCTTCTTCCGTATAGAGCTGCACCAGTGCCCTGCCCTCTGTCAACGGCACGATACATTCTTGCTCCTCCTCCTTATGAAGCACGGCCACCGCAGTCATTTCGCAGTTCCGGCATTCTACGGAATAGCTGAACAAAAGTGCCGGAAGCTTTACCGCCAATTCTGCATCCAACAGGGAATTTCTCAGTACCTCTGCATAAATAACCGCGAGATTCTGATCAATTCTGCCGTTTTTCATACTATCTACTGCATATTGCTCAATCCGCTTCAGATAAGTCCGGTAAAAAGAGCTCAGGCTGTCCTTATTCCGTACCACATAAGCATAAAGATATGCACAGTACGGCTCCTCCAGCTCATTTCCATAAATAAAATACAACAGCACCGACTGATCCAGCTTCAGCTGCGGTTCACAGCCGCAGCTGTAAATATAATATTCCTGCAGACCCGGAATCCGGAGCTGGGCTGCACATCCCTCCGCAAAATAGCGGTGAAACTTTGTTCTCCGCTCTTTCCCTGCAATCAGCAGTGTACAAAGTGCCAAAAGAGTATCCCGCTGCCGGTACTGTTCATATGCAAGACAAAGACAGCGGCATAGCAAACCTTCATACCTTCCGGTCTGTGTCGCCAGAATGGAAAACTGTAGCACCGCTTCCTTTTGCAGCACACCTCTTCGCAATGCAAAGCAAAGTGCCTGTAATTCGAAACCGCCAAGCTCCTTTAGCAATGCCGGTTCCTCATTCCAAAGCAGGGCTGTTTCATAATACAGAAGCGGACTACGGTTTCCGTGCTGAAAGCGTTTTGCAAGCTCTGCCAGACCGGAAGCTCTTCCTCCTTCACCCCGCTTCTCCGTATACAGACGAAACCACAGCAATATTCCACTTTCGGACTGTTGCTCCGAAAGCAGGCGTATTTGCTCCGCATAGCCTTTGACCTGTTCCGCACTTTTTTGCCGCATTGCCTCCAGATATTGCAGCGCTCCCATTAATTCTGCGTCTGCCGTCCCGCTCACTTCCGCGTGCAGAAACTCTAGTTCGTTCTCCGCAAGCCGCTCTTTTCCTCCTATTAAAGCGAAATATGTACGAT
>CAZCON010000239.1:0-3223 GCA_964500085.1 uncultured Lachnospiraceae bacterium | reverse complement strand
GACTTGAGAATGTCACCTATGGAGAAATTTTACTGTTTTCCTCCGGCGTCAGGGGGATGGTACAGGATTTAAGAGATGGAGAAGCGGGCTGTATTTTGTTCGGAAAAGAGGAAGAAATCTGTGAGGGCAGTATTGTCAGACGAACGGGAAGGACAGCAGGTATTCCGGTGGGCGAGGAGTTTATCGGAAGAGTTGTTAATGCGCTTGGCGTTCCAATTGATGGAAAAGGCGAGATTTTTTCGGAAGAATACCGTCCGATTGAAAATCCGGCACCGGGGATTATTGAAAGACAGACGGTAGATACTCCGCTTGAAACCGGAATCCTTGCCATTGATTCCATGTTTCCAATCGGACGCGGTCAGCGAGAGCTGATTATCGGTGACCGGCAGACCGGTAAAACGGCGATTGCGGTAGATACCATTCTGAACCAGAAGGGAAAAGATGTCATTTGCATTTATGTTGCCATTGGACAGAAGGCAAGCTCGGTTGCACAGCTGGTGCGGAATCTTTCCGAAAGGGACGCAATGAAATATACCATTGTCGTAAATGCTTCCGCAAGCGAGTCTGCGCCGATGCAGTATATTGCACCGTATGCCGGCTGTGCATTAGGCGAGTATTTTATGAATAAAGGGAAGGATGTCCTGATTGTATATGATGACCTTTCCAAGCATGCGATAGCATATCGTTCCTTAAGCTTGCTTCTGGAACGTGCGCCGGGACGTGAGGCATATCCGGGAGATGTCTTTTATCTGCATTCCAGACTGTTAGAGCGTTCGGCACATTTAAGCGAGGAGAGAGGCGGCGGAAGCATTACTGCCCTGCCGATTGTTGAAACGCAGGCAGGGGATGTGTCTGCCTATATTCCGACGAACATTATTTCCATTACGGACGGTCAGATATTCCTTGAGAGCGATTTATTTTTTGCAGGGCAGCGTCCGGCGGTAAATGTAGGCTTATCGGTTTCCCGTGTGGGCGGTGATGCTCAGACAAAGGCAATGAAAAAGTCGGCGGGTGCCATCCGTCTGGATTTGGCACAGTATCGGGAAATGGAAGTGTTTACGCAGTTTTCCAGTGATTTGGATGAAACAACAAAAAGACAGCTTGTTTACGGACAGGGACTTATGCAGATTTTAAAGCAGGAACAGTTCAAGCCGCTTAAGCAGCATGAGCAGGTGGTGATTCTTGTAGTGGTTCTGAACCATCTTTTGCAGGAGATTCCGTTAAATGAGATTAAGAAGGTGATGAACGAGCTTTTGCAGCTGTTCAAGAACAAATATGTCAAGCTTGTTGAGGAGATAGAAAAAACAGGTCAGCTGGATGATGAGAACAAACAGAAAATTATAGAAATAGCAGAGAAGTATTTGAAGGAACGGTGATTCAATGGCTACCACAAAGGAAATTAAAAACCGTATCAGCAGTGTGAAGGACACGCAGAAAATCACCAATGCCATGTATCTGATTGCGTCAACCAAGATGCGAAAGGCAAAAAATGAGCTGAACTATACAAGACCGTACTTTCATGCGCTGCAGACAGAGATAAAGAGAATTTTTAGAACCGCAGGAAATGTGGAAAATAAATATTTTTATCCTGCAACGGGGGAGCAGCATGAATTACAGGGCTCCTATGGTTATCTTGTGATTACTGCGGATAAAGGTCTTGCGGGGGCGTATAATCAGAATGTGATTAAGGAAGCAATACGGCTTATGAAGCAGCATGAGAATCCAAAGCTCTTTGTTGTCGGGGAATACGGAAGACAATATTTTACCGCACACAACATACCGATTGAGAGGAGCTTCCTTTATACTGCCCAGAATCCGACCATCGGCAGGGCAAGACGGATTTCAGAACTGCTGATTGATTGGTTTGACCGGGGCGGAATTTCCAAGCTTTTCATTATTTATACGGACATGAATGGTGCCATGAGTTCCCAAACGTGCTCCACCAGATTACTGCCATTTCACAGAAGTGATTTTACGGCTCCGGAGAATCAGGAAAGGGAAGTAAAAAATTCCTTTGAATTTACGCCGTCCATTGAAAAGGTTCTGGAAAGCGTGGTTCCAAGCTATATTACGGTTTATTTACAGTGCCCTGATAGACAGCTTTTGCAGTGAACAGAATGCCCGTATGAATGCAATGGATTCGGCAAACCGTAATGCACAGGAATTATTGGAGGAGCTGTCGATTGAATATAATCATATTCGTCAGGCGGCAATTACCAGAGAAATAACGGAGGTTTCCTCCGGTGCAAAGAGCATGAGAAAAAAAGCGAAAAAGAAGAGTTCAAAGGAGGCGTAGGGCAGAAGATGAAAGGGAGAATTGTACAAATATCAGGTTCCGTTGTGGACGTAGCATTTGAAAAAGGAAATCTTCCGAGAATCAGGGAAGCACTTACCGTTTCTTTGAATCAGCATATGCGTGTGATGGAGGTGGCACAGCATATTGGCGGAAATGCTGTCAGATGTATTATGCTTTCTGAAAGCGAGGGCTTATTCCGCGGAATGGAAGTGACTGCAACCGGAAATAATATTCAGGTTCCTGTCGGTGAAGCAACACTCGGAAGAATGTTTAATGTGCTTGGAGAACCGATTGACGGCGGAAGCCAAATTGACGCAGCCGTGGAAAGATGGAATATTCACAGAGAGGCACCGGAGTTTGAGGAACAAAGTCCGGCGGTTGAAATTCTTGAAACTGGCATTAAGGTAATCGATTTGCTGGAGCCGTATCCAAAGGGTGGTAAAATTGGTTTGTTTGGCGGAGCAGGTGTCGGTAAAACGGTTTTAATTCAGGAGCTGATACATAATGTCGCGATGGAACACGGCGGGTATTCTATATTTACCGGTGTGGGCGAGCGTTCCCGTGAAGGAAATGAGTTATGGAAGGAAATGCGGGAAAGCGGCGTTATGGATAAGACGGCGCTTGTGTTCGGGCAGATGAATGAGGCTCCGGGAGTCAGAATGCGCGTTGCGCTTTCCGGGCTTACGATGGCAGAGTATTTTAGAGATAAAGAAAATAAGGATGTCTTGCTTTTTATTGATAATATCTATCGTTTTGTACAGGCGGGAAGTGAGGTTTCCACGTTGCTCGGACGTATGCCGTCGGCAGTCGGATACCAGCCTACGCTTGCGGAGGAGATGGGAAGCCTGCAAGAACGTATTACCTCTACCAAAAGCGGCTCTGTAACCTCGGTACAGGCTGTTTATGTAGCGGCGGACGATCTTACGG
>CAZCON010000238.1:0-3229 GCA_964500085.1 uncultured Lachnospiraceae bacterium | reverse complement strand
ACCTACACCCTTAGCAGGGGCGCCTCTTCAGCCTCTTGAGTATTTCTCCACTTCTGAAGTGCCTTTCCAAGGTATTCAGTTTTATGCGCCGTTCGTCAGCGCATTTTTCATTATAGCAACATTTTGCACGAATGTCAACGGTTATTTTTATTTTTATTGCAACAATTTTTTCACACTGAAATGAAAGGTTTATTTCCTCTTCGGAGGGAAAAAGTGCTGCCGCACCTACGGTACGACCACCCTCACGCTACATGAATGGCGTTTTACGACATATTTTCATTATCGCCGATTCTTGGCACCGTTTTGGCACCAAAAGAAATACTCCTATTCCTCTACAGCCATTGTCAAACCCATTTCCTTTACCTTGGATACATCTACCCACATAGCTGGGCGAATCGAGACCTCTTCAGTATCTACCCATTGTCCTTCCATCATTATGTCTCCAAACCTGCCGACACATGCCGCCATCGGTTCCGTATATCGGATTATCGGCTGTTTGAACCACTGTTTTGCAAATACACGATAACTCCTCTTGTTGAAACATTGAATACAATAAATATTGATTTGAACATTCTCTTATTGCACTGTTTTCCCATGTAAATCCATTATCCTTTTGTTCAAGATATTCCTCATTGCTGACAAAAAAAGAATATCTACACTCTGCAACGATATTAATAAAAAATTCTTCTCCTTGTTTTGTAACATACAAATGCGAATCCAAATCCCATGATCTTTCTCCCCACGTAAGTACTATGCGATACTCATCGCTTTTCAGCTCAGGCGAAATTGCAGTACTCTGAACTCCTGTATATGGTACACTCACAATTTCCATGTAACTTGTAATATATCCATCCTTTACTATCTCAATTGTATAATATCCCGAAGGTAACTCCAATAAATACTTACCATCCCGGTCCGTCTTTACAGTCTGAATTATGTCTCCATTTTTTTGTCATACATCCCTTACCTGTCACATAAAGATTATACATACCTTCACGTAATATTAATTCGTATGCTCCTGAATTGTCAGATACAGTGCTTATAACGGATGCCTCCCCACCATCAACAGACTCAGCTACTACAAGCCCTCCGTCTAAAGGTTGCAATATACCATTTGAATATGGCCCCATATCTATTTTTTCAAAACCTGTCCAGTTATAACCCCAAGTGCTTTTTTCTTATTACCTCCCCCTTCTCTGACTACATTCAAAGCTTTAGAAACCGCCTTTTCTGCATTTAAAAATGGAATTAATTTACCACTTCTTTCCTCATAAACATCTGACTCAGCTAACTCAATAAGTATTCTCTTCACCTGTGCTCCGGAAAGTTTAGGATTTACTGAGAAACACATAGCTGCTACTCCAGTCACATAGGGTGCCGCTTGAGAAGTCCCCGACCAATACTCCAGCTTACCATCTTTTTTCCTTCTTAAAATATCAGAATACTTATCACCAGGAAGGGTGCTATATATTCGCTCGCCAGGTGCACAAATCTCAACACGTTCTCCGTAATTACTAAAATTACAATAATGATATCCAAAATGAACTCGTTTTCCCACCTCACAAATCATATTTAATAACCATTCCGGCACCCACGACAAATCTTCTAAGTTTGTACTATTCCATGAATTAAGACCAACAGCACCAACCACCAGCACTCGATCACGTATACGTTCATCGGTAATAGCCATAAACGAACCGCAATTATTTGCATCCGAACGATCGTTACCTGCCGCCTGAACAATCAAAAAGTCATAACCTTCATCAATAAAAACACTTAAAAAATCAGCTAATATTTCGCTTTCAGGTTTTCCATTAATTATCTCGTCATTGCTATCACCCATACTATAATTTATAACTCTACAGTCCGAGAGTATCAAGTATGCCAACGAATACTTCTGCACCATGCGAGGATTTCGAGCAATCGGTTCCCGTTATTCTCCTTTATCAATTTCAAACCCATGTGTTGCGGACGCGTATAAGCGAATATTAGGAGCCACTCCAGAGATACCCTTCCCATTATCAATTGTTGCAGAAATAATTCCTGCCACATGTGTACCATGACTATATTTTAAAATCAATTCTCCACCCTTATTAAACTGAGCCTCATAATTATCTACTACTTTATCTGGATTTCCTAATGCAACCACCATTTGCTGTAAATCTTCATGCAAAGTATCAAACATTGTATCAAGAATTCCGACATTAACAGTTTCTCCTTTATACTCCCATGCACCGAGAACATTAATCGCTTCCAATCCCCAGTTTTTTCCATATGGCAACATTCCATTCATCTGCTCTCTCTTCCAGTGTACTCCCTTCATCATACCACATTGCATCATTCGGAATCAAGTTTGCATCCATTTCGTCATCCGATTTTTCTTCACTTCCATCTTCCTCACCGGTTGATGCATCTCCCACCACCGTCTGCCGCATGGTAAAGTTCTCCGGTCGCTCATCTGCCGCTCCTTCCCCTGCCACGATACTGATATGTACGGAGGAATTTTCCGCTATATCCGCATTATATCCTGCGTTCTGAATGACATAGTGGCCCTGTTCATGGGAAACAATTACTGCATTTGCAATATCTACAATCTCCCTGTCGTAATCAAACTCTAACTGCCAATTCTCAATAACTTCATCGGTAAGGTTACTGAGAATAATCGCACCGTTACAGCCGGTTCCCCAGTCGGAATACAACGTAAACTCCGCAGAATAGCTCTGTGCGGTCACGGACTCCTCTTCCATCACAAAAGAAAAGCTTTCCGGGAACGTAATTTCTCCGTCGCACAATACCGTCATACCGAATGCAACACCTTCCCCCGGCTTAATATTTGCATTCCAGTCAGCATTCTTAAGCACATAGGCATTCCCTGTATGCTTCACCACCGTCGCATGCATCCGTCACAGCAAAATCCACCGCATACCCTTCATACACATAGTTCTGCATCGTCCTTTCCTCTGCCGATGCCGTCCTAGTGTTGACATCGAACAGGGTCAGCACCATTGCAATAGTGAGCAAACAGCTCACTAAGCGTTTCATTCCCTTCTTCATTTAAATCCCCTCCTCGTTGTATTATGGCTATACATAGGAAAAGGCTGCAAACCACCTTTCATGATTTGCAGCCGAACTATCTTAGCATGATGTGCCGTAGACTCCAAGCTTTGCGCCCCTAAGTTTCCCTAAGTATGCCCTCTCTGTTTTATATGCTTTCATCTTACCATAAAAA
>CAZCON010000237.1:0-3241 GCA_964500085.1 uncultured Lachnospiraceae bacterium | reverse complement strand
TTCACAAGCTCCCCAAGTAAATTGCGGTACTTGCCAAAGGTCTTTAAAACCGGCATTTCTGTCCTATCTCCTATCTTTTCGTTGCCACCAGACGGTTCATGGCACTAAATGCAGCACGGATGGAAGCACGGGTAATGTTGGAGCTTACGCCTACGCCAAAGGTCGTTCTGCCGGTTTCCGCGTCCAGCATATGGATATATGCCGCTGCCTGCGCGTTAGAACCGAGGCTGAGCGCATGCTCGGTGTAATCCAGTACCTTTAACTCGATGCCGATTTCTCTACGGATACCGGTAAGAACTGCGTCAATCGGACCGTTACCTGTAGCGGCAAAGCTTCTCTCCATACCGTTTACCGTATACGTTACCACCACATTCGTCGTCGTGGTATTCTCATCCACATGGATTTCCTCCATCGACAGCTTACGGAAATGGTACGGCTCCTTGCGGTCCAGATATTCCTCACGGAACTGCTCCATAATCTGCTCCGGTGCTACCTCGCCCTGCTTTTCGGAAATCTTCTGAATAATGTCTGCAAACTCCTTATGCATTGCTTTTGGAAGCTTGAAGCCAAAATAAGTATCCATTACAAACGCTACACCGCCCTTACCGGACTGGCTGTTAATACGAACCAGCGGCTCATACCGTCTGCCTACATCTGCCGGGTCAATCGGCAGATACGGAACCTCCCAGTACCCGTCATTTCTCTCATTCATCGCCTGAATGCCCTTGTTAATTGCGTCCTGATGAGAACCGGAAAATGCGGTAAATACTAACTTTCCTGCATATGGATGGCGCTCGTGAATCGGGAGCTTACAAAGTCTTTCATAAACCTCCATAATCTCATTTACATTTTCAATGTTTAACTCTGGATTGATTCCGTGAGAAAACATATTATAGGCAATATTTAAAATGTCTACGTTACCGGTACGCTCTCCGTTTCCAAACAGCGTACCCTCTACGCGGTCTGCACCCGCAAGCATGGCAAGCTCTGCGGACGCCACGCCGGTACCGCGGTCATTGTGCGGATGTACGCTAAGAATAATACTGTCGCGGTTTTTAAAATGCGTATGCATCCACTCTATCTGGTCTGCATATACATTCGGCGTATTCATCTCTACGGTAGACGGAAGATTAAAAATCATCGGATTCTCCGGCGTCGGCTCCCAGATATCCTGTACCGCCGTACACACCTCCAACGCATAATCAAGCTCTGTTCCGGTAAAGCTTTCCGGAGAATACTCCAAAATGATTTTGCCCGGAAACTCCTTTGCATATTCCTTCACTAGCTTCGTACCGTCAATCGCAATCTGCTTAATCTGCTCCCTGTCCATATGGAACACTGCCTCGCGCTGTAAGGTAGAGGTAGAATTGTAAATATGTACAATGGCGCGCGGGATTCCCTCTAAAGCTTCAAAGGTGCGCTTTAACAGATGCTCACGGCACTGCACCAGCACCTGTACGGTTACATCCTCCGGAATCAGTTCGCGGTCAACTAAGGTACGCAAAAAATCATATTCTAGCTGGGACGCAGACGGAAAGCCAACTTCAATTTCCTTAAAGCCAAGCTTTACAAGCAGCTTAAAAAACTCTACCTTCTCTTCTACTACCATCGGCTCAATCAACGCCTGATTGCCGTCACGCAAATCCACACTGCACCAGACCGGTGCCTTTTTAATTTCCTTATCCGGCCATGTGCGCTCCGGGAAATTTACTACAGGTACTCTTTTATATCTCTTATAATTTAACATTGTTATTTTCCTCTTTTCTTTCTTGATTTTATTCAGCCTCTCCTGCTGCAAGCGGCAACGGTACGGCTACTCCCTTCTGAATATGCACCTCCAGCAAGGTCTGCTCATCCCACAGAAGCTTTGCCGGCGGATTCAGCTTAAGCTCCACCTGATATGTACCCGCCGTGAGTCCTTCCAAATCCACATACGGGTTTAAATAATCCACGGTTACAAACGGTGCTCTTGCTGCCCTGCACCGTATTGTAACGGGAATGTCTGTCTTACGTACCAGCTGCGCGGAATATCCGCTTGCCAGATTTTTGAAATCAACCTTTGTCACCGGAATCTGCAATTCCTTTTCCACATACGGTGTTACCCTGACGGTAACTGCCACCATCTGCGTATCAATGGCACGAATACTTGTTAAGGAACTGTCCAGCTCCGAAAGCACCGGAATATTCTTTTCTATCGTTCCGGTCTGCCCTGCCACATTGATTACAAACGTAATGTAGGAGCTCAGCTTATCCAGCTCCTCCTTTGTTCCTGCAACAAGCACAGTCTCCGGCTGATATGCAATATTCTCCTCTAAAATCTCATAGCCCTCCGGCACCTCTCCTACAGTTCTGACCCTGATTTCCAGTTCCTTGGAGGCAAGTATCGGGACATTTACCGTAACCGCCTCCGATTCCAGCTGCATCTGCAGCTTTGAGGAAGAAATCACATCTCCATTCATGTCGTATACGACCGGAACCGCTGTCGTGGTAAAATCCACACTTCTTCCGCTGACATCCACCTCCAGCGCTACTTCCTTAATCTTGTCCAGCACCGTCTTCGCACCGGAAATCTGAATAATATTCGGACTTGCCAGAGCCTCCCCGACATAATAGCCTGACATCGGCTCTCCTATCGTATTCATTTTAAAGCTGAACCATTCTGTCACATAGTCGTCAAAAATCAGCTTCATAATGTTCTCGCCATTATTTAATACCTTTATCTCCGGATGCGAAGGTACCGTTACCCGGATAAGCACTGTATCCATAAAGGAAACCTCTGACAAATCTGCTGTAGCATAAAAATCCTGCTCCGTCAGCTTATCCAATTCGGAACGTCTTCCTTCCACCTCTACATCCACGGCTTCTCCCTGAATGACCTCCAGAATCTTTTCCCGTTCCGTAACCTCCTCTTCATTCAGAACCGTCACGGGAATATCCCGAAATGTCCTGCTCTCTATCGGGTCCTCGCTATTTACGATTACAATCCAGAATATAATTGCAATTCCAAGCGAAAGGAGCTTCACGCCGAAATTATTTGTCAGTTTCTTTTTCATTCCGCACTCCTCCCTTCTTCCATAGCAGCTTTTTCTTTTCCGTGGAGGACTTTGTTTTGTCTTTCTGGATTTCCTGCAGCTTCATCCGCAGATAATCACCGTCAATATTACGAATCAGTGTACCGTTTCTTGCCAGCGAAACCTTACCGGTCTGCTCGGAAACAATAATGGTAAAGCTATCCGTCACC
>CAZCON010000236.1:0-3242 GCA_964500085.1 uncultured Lachnospiraceae bacterium | reverse complement strand
ATTCATTATCATAGACATGGTGGTTTCCTCTACCCTGATGGCAATGGGAATGATGATGCTGCCACCGACTACGATTTCCATGCCGTTCAAAATCTTGCTGTTTATTATGGCAGACGGTTGGACTCTGATTATCGAAAATGTATTGCGTACCTTTAAGACGTTTGGCGGTTAAGCGGAAGGAGGCGACAGTCTGTGGATGAGGCAGTTTTAATTGAACTTTTGGTTTCGGCGGTTGTGACAATCATTAAGGCCTCTGCACCGCTTTTGCTTGTTTCACTGGTGGTGGGTCTTGTAATTAGTATTTTGCAGACAGTAACTTCGATTCAGGAGCAAACGCTCACATTTGTTCCAAAGCTTTTGGCAGTGTTTCTGGTGCTGATTATTGCCGGAAACTGGATTATGGGACTTGCCGTGGAGCTGATGAAGGAGCTGTGTATGAATTTTGAATATTACATTAACGGATAGATGAATATTTCCTTATATCATTTGGAGTATTTTCTGCTGATACTTGTGAGAATCAGTGGTTTTATGGTGGCAGCACCGATCTTTTCCCTACGGAACATTCCTATGCGTGTGAAGACACTGCTGGCGATTGCCATTGCAATTGTGGTGTTTCATATAGTTCCGTATCAGGAGGTTACATATTCTACGACAATAGAATATGCCCTGGTTGTTGTTACGGAGATGCTGGCAGGGATGATTATGGGATATATGGCAAATGTATCCTATTACATTTTGTCCTTTTCCGGTCAGATTATTGATCAGGAAATCGGATTTTCCATGGTGAATCAGTACGACCCGATTACCAGCGCGCAGGTAACGATTACCGGAAATTTATATACGTATGCAGTTATGCTGATGCTGTTTGTTACCAATATGCATCATTATCTGATTCGAGCCATTACGGATTCGTTTCAGGTGCTTCCGGTGGGGAGCGTGGCACTTGATTTTTCCATTTATGAGGTTATGAAACGCTTTATGCTGGATTATTTTGTGCTGGGCTTTCGGATTGTACTTCCTATTTTTGCAAGTATGCTGGTGGTCAATACGATTCTGGCAATTCTGGCAAGAGTGGCACCGCAGATGAATATGTTTGTCATTGGTATGCAGCTGAAGGTGTTTGTGGGACTGGTAGTGCTGATTCTGATGATTCTGCTGCTTACAGGTGTGGCTGACCTGATTTTTCAGGAAATGATGTCGATGCTGCGGGAAACGCTTCCGTACCTTGGAGGAACGGAGAGCTAGGCAAAGAAGGGAGCGTGAGCGGAATGGAATGGGAGGAAGAAAAAGGAAAGCCGTATCTGTTCCCGATGCGTCTCCAGTTTTTTGCAGACGAGGGTGGAGATAAAACGGAAGAGGCAACGCCAAAAAAGCTGGAGGATGCGAGAAAGGAAGGTCAGGTTGCAAAAAGCCAGGAGCTTTCCACTGCGGTGATGCTTCTTGCATTTTTTGTAGCTGTAAAGGTGTTTATAGGATATATCGGCAACCGTTTTTTAGGGAGCTTTCAGGAAACCTATCAGGTTCTTGATGTCTATGTTGTGGATGAGTTCGGTCCGGCAATGGCAGCAGCTTTTCTGCAAAGCGGGTTGGTGGAAATTCTCCTGATTTGCCTGCCGGTTTTTGCAGTGGCGGTGGTAGTCGCCTTTGTGGTAACAATTGCACAGGTAAAGTGGAAGGTAACGACAAAGCCGTTGCAGCCAAAGCTTAGTAAGTTCAGCCCGTTAAAGGGCTTTAAACGGATTTTTTCCAAGGAAAAGCTGTTTGAACTGGTAAAGGATGTAGTTAAAATAGCGTTGATTTTTTATGTTGCCTATTCGGATCTTGCAGAGGCAGCAGGAGCCGTGGTTGCCTTGTATGATTTTTCCCTGAAGCAGGCAGTGGTTTATGTCGGGGATTTTGTGATCAGCCTTGGAATTAAGCTGAGTGCGATTTATCTGATTGTCGGCTTTGCGGATTATATTTATCAGCGTCTGAAGTTTAAAAAGGATTTGATGATGTCCAAGCAGGAGGTAAAGGATGAATACAAGCAACAGGAAGGAGACCCGCAGGTTAAGGGCAAAATCAAGTCCAGAATGCGAGAGGCTTCGCAGCGGCGTATGATGCAGAAGCTTCCGGAGGCAGATGTCGTAATTACAAACCCGACGCATTTTGCCTGTGCGATTCAGTATGACAAGGAAATTTCAGAAGCACCGGTACTGATTGCAAAGGGTGCGGATTATGTGGCGCAGAAGATTAAGGATGTGGCGAAGGAATGTGATATCCCGATTGTGGAGAACAAGCCTTTAGCAAGAATGCTGTATTATAACGTGGATTTAGACAGCGAGATTCCGCGGGAGCTTTATCAGATGACGGCAGAGGTGCTTGCCTATGTGTATAAGCTCAAAAATGGCGGGGCGGCATAGCCGGTACAGAACGGCTTTGAAATCCGGAAGGAGAAAAGGTAAACAAAGTGATATATTTTACAGAAGGGAGGAAGGACAGTGAAAAAGAATGATATGGTCGTAGGCATTTACATCCTGGCGGCAATTGTATTTTTGATTATTCCGCTGCCTACCGCCCTTTTGGATGTGCTGATGGCGTTAAATATTTCCATTTCGCTCATCATTCTGTTTAATGCCCTGTTTTCGCAGGAGGTATTAAATATGTCCACCTTCCCGATGATTTTGCTGTTTACGACAATTTTCCGTATCAGCTTAAATGTTTCCTCCACAAGAAACATTTTAACGCAGGGCTATGCAGGAGAGGTGGTTGAGGCTTTCGGTAGTTTTGTGGGCGGCGGTGACATGGTAGTTGGCGTTATCGTGTTCATTATACTTGTACTGGTACAGTTTATGGTAATCAATAAGGGTTCTGAGCGAGTGTCCGAGGTACAGGCAAGATTTACGCTGGATGCAATGCCGGGAAAGCAGATGGCGATTGACGCAGATTTAAATACCGGTGCCATTACCGATGCAGAGGCAAAAATCCGCCGTGAAAAAATTCAGGCAGAATCCGCATTTTTCGGCTCCATGGACGGTGCTACAAAGTACGTAAAGGGAGATGCAACGGCAGGCCTTATTATTACGATGGTAAATATCGTGGGTGGTCTTATTATGGGAGTCACCAGAGAAGGTCTGGAAATGGCAGAGGCTCTTGAAAAATATGCCATTATCACGATTGGTGACGGTCTTGTAAGCCAGATTCCGTCCTGAGCGAGTGTCCGAGGTACAGGCAAGATTTACGCTGGATGCAATGCCGGGAAA
>CAZCON010000235.1:0-3256 GCA_964500085.1 uncultured Lachnospiraceae bacterium | reverse complement strand
ATGGTTACCGATTTTTACGCCTATGGCAGACAGCAAGAAGGTGATGATACCGATAAAGCTCACTGCCCAGCCGATTTGCACTTTCATGAATGCAAAGGACACTCCGACAACCAACGCATCAATGCTGGTGGCAACCGCCATAGGAAGCATTACCTTCGGCCGAAAGGAATCATTCAGCTTTTCACTTTTCTCTCCGGCTTCCCTCAACATATTAATACCAATAATACCAAGCAGAACAAACGCTATCCAGTGATCAAACCGCTCGATATAGTCCGCGAAGTGGCTTCCGACAAGATAACCAAGAAGTGGCATTCCCGCCTGAAAACCGCCAAAATAAAGTCCTGTCACCAAACATTGCTTCAGAGTTGCTTTCTTCACGGAAAGCCCCTTACAGACAGCCACCGCAAACGCGTCCATGGAAAGTCCTACGGCAAGCAAAAACAAATCAATACTGTTCATATCACAACCTCCACAACATAAAATCTAGTCTACACGATTTTTAAAACAGTGTCAATATAACGGATGTGTATTTTCCATAAAAAAATGCGTGCAATCTTTTTGCTTTTCTGCTATACTTGCCATAGCAGTATATCCTATCATTCATTTTACCTTAACCAAGGAGGCACACATGGGAACATTTCTTGGCATATCCATTCCCGCTTTGCTGTTGGCCGCCGGCGCGATTGCTCTGACCGCCACCATCTGGCATTTTTACCGCAAGGCAAAGCAGACCATGAAAAGCCTGTTCGGCACGGACAGTCTTGGGGAGCTGATTGAAACCAGAAACGAGCAGGAGGCAAACACACCAAAATCCGTGTCCGGCATGACAACAATTTATACTCCAAGAATCCAAGCAGACTTTCCGGAATTAAATCTGGTCGAATTAAAAAGCATTGCAGAAGAACATTTACGCAAGCATCTGACGGGAAAAAATTTTTGTGATATCCACATTCACAAAACCGAAATTCTGAACTATCTGAAAAAATCCGGCACCTGTGTTATCGTATTCCAGTCCGGCATACAATATTTCTCCGGAACTAAAAAAATACAGAGCCGCTACAATACTCACATGATGTACATACAGGACGCCGTAAAATACGGTCAGGACAACGGTTTCTCAGTGAACTGCCCGCACTGCGGCGGTGCCCTTACCTCCCTCGGCGCAAAATTCTGCGAATACTGCGGTTCTGAGGTTGTTCCGATTAATATTCATGTCTGGGATTTGTATAAAATTGAGGAGGCATAAACGCCTCCTCATTTTCTATTACGGCTATTCTGCCATATAGCCAAAGCCCAATATCGTAAACTGTGTGTTTGGTGTCTCCGGATTACGGCGAATCTCCACCGTATGCTCTACATTTTCTTTGCCCCGGTACACAATCTGGGCGTTACAGTGATCCCAGCCGTTTCCGTGCGGATCTGCCGTGAACACAAATTCCCCGTCCACATAAACATCTGCTTTTCCGAACGCATTATCTCCCGAATCCTTGCTGACCATAAGCAAATACGGACTTTTAATCTTAAGTACAAACGGCTCTTCCCCCGAATCCGGAAGACACATCCAGTTATTCGGAAACTCCGGAGTCGTTTCCTTGTCCAGATTCATCTCCACATACTGTAGCACCCTGTCCACAGCAGTAAATCCGCCACAGGAAATAACTGCTCCAATTTTATTCTCCTTACGGTCTAATAGATGTATGTTTTTAAATTCCGGAGCATATACCGGCTCCAATGCGGCATAATCTGGCTCTGCCAAAACAGCACCCGCATCTGCCTGACCGAATAAATAGTCCAGACTATCCGCCATGATACGGTGTCCTTCATTCGTCGGATGAAACATATCATAGAAAAATCTGTTTTTCGAAATCACGCGTCCCTTCTCTGCCGTCAGATAAAACTGATCCACCACTGCATCTCTTATGCTTACCATCGGCAGGTCATAGCGTACTCCAACCGGCATCAGGCGTTCCTGCAGATTCCAGTCATTTTCAAAAACAGAAAATAGTAAAATGACAGCCGGGGCATTTTTCGAGAATAAAATGTTGCGAACCAGGCTTTCATAGCAATCGCCCTTCGTTTCATCACCCTCATCATTTACCGCAAACTCCACAATCACCACATCCGGTGCAGCACCACTCCCTAAAATGTCACGTTCATACCGAATCATACCAAGTTCTGACGGTGTACCACCCACTCCCGCCTTCGTATAATGCACATTACCATTCTTTGCAAAACGCTTGCAGAATGCGTCATATGCAAGCTTCGCATAGCAGCTCTGCTGGATTGGAACCGCACCGGCTCCCTGTGTAATAGAACCACCGATAAATGCCACCGTTACATCCTCTCCTGCCTTTGCCTTATCAATGGCACGCTTTAAACGCGCATTATTGCCAAGAGAAACAAAAGATTTTGCGAGCATCGCCTGATATGCCGCGCTTTCAAAATCAACCGGAGCATCCGGAATAAAGTCCGGGGCACTGTAGCCTTCATTCAGATAAAACTTTACGCTGACTACTGCCACTTCACCCGCCTGCTGAAAGCTAAAACGGAATTGTCCCGGAATATCATCATCCTCCGACCACTTTTCTACCTCTGAAAGCTCAATCACATTTTCAGAGCCATTTGCCGGAAAGGTTCTTTGAATTGTCGTACCGCCGCCATACAAATCCTTTTTCCCATACATCTGAAACGCAAATTCCGTTTCCCTGTCCGGATTGTCACAGGTCACAGATACTCCAATGGAATGAACCAGCCTTTTAAAGCCCTCCGTTGTCTTTAAAAGCTCCATTGTCTCCTCATCCGTAATCTTTCCTACCACCTTCGCTGCACTCAGCAGTCTTCCGTCATTTAAATACACCGGTTGCGTACCGCTACCGTCTGCATTTGCTCCGGCCTCCACTGCCTTTTCATATAAAACATAAAAACCGGGACGTTTTTTCGTCGGGTCCTTTGGTGCCTTCGGTCCTCCGTTACTCATACCTTTTCTCCTTTCGAAATCACTCAGCGGCTACCGCTCTTTACAGCAGCCTGTCATTTAATATATTTCTTCTATCATACACCATTTCCTGCATTTTTTCAACCGCGTACACGCAAAAAGCGCACCTTCTCTTTAACTTTTATTGCTGCTCATAGTACAATTCCACAATGACATGAGAAATCCCGTAGTTTACGCACACATTCCTTACTCTCCTGACCAGAAAAGCCTGTTCCTCCACCGAGTGAGCTGCCAATACCTGCAGGCGCACCTCTGCCTGCT
>CAZCON010000234.1:0-3263 GCA_964500085.1 uncultured Lachnospiraceae bacterium | reverse complement strand
GATTGAAGTTGTTGCAAAAACAGTAGATGATGCAATTATCGAGGCAGGAATTAAGCTTGGTGTTTCTGCTGAAAATATGGAATATGAGATTATTGAAAAGGAGTCCAGCGGATTTTTAGGTTTAAATAAGAAGCCGGCAAAGATTCGTGCAAAGGTAAAGGAAGAGGAAAAGGAGCCTGCAGAGGATTTTCTTGAAAAGGTATTTGCTGCAATGGGCATCAAGGCAGAGGCAGAGATTCTTTTTGATGAAACAGAAAAAACCATGAATATCAATCTGACCGGTGACGATATGGGAATGCTGATTGGTAAACGTGGTCAGACCTTAGATTCCTTACAGTATCTTGTAAGTCTTGTAGTCAATAAAGACAGTGATACTTATATAAAGGTAAAGCTTGATACGGAAAACTATCGTGAAAGAAGAAGGGAAACACTGGAGAATCTTGCAAAGAACATTGCAAATAAGGTAAGAAGAACCAGACATTCTGTAGCATTAGAGCCGATGAATCCATATGAGAGACGGATTATTCACTCTGTACTTCAGAGTAATAAGTATGTTGAGACGCACAGCGAAGGCGAAGAACCATATCGTAAGGTGATTGTTTCTTTAAAGAAGGGTGTCAGAGATTTCAGTAATGAAAGATACTATACCAAGAGCAGCTATGGTAATAGCCGTGGCGGTTACAACAGAGGCGGTTATAAGAACGGATATCGTAAATTTGATCGTAAGGAAAATAATGTTGTGACAGAGGATTTCTCTGAAAAAACAGAGGAAACAGCAGAGCAGGCAGAATAAAAAAATTGACAGAGGAAACGCTTAGTAAGGGCAGGTATGAGAGAAGGGTGTCGAAGGGCACCCTTTTTGCGTGAAAGCAGAAAATGTATAAGAAAAGCAGGACTTTTCGGAAAGGCAGGACAAGGTGAATACGATTGCTGCAATTTCAACAGGGCTCAGTAATTCCGGTATCAGTATTATCCGGGTGAGCGGAGCAGAAGCATTTGAAGTAATGGACCGCATTTTTTTTGCAAAGGATGCAAAGAAAAAATTGTCTGAGCAAAGGTCACATACAATCCATTATGGTTTTATTAAGGATGGAGAAGAAATTGTAGATGAGGTTCTTGTTTCCATTATGCGGGCACCGCACACCTATACAGCAGAGAATGTAGCAGAAATCAATTGTCACGGTGGAAGTCTGGTAACAAAAAAGGTACTTCAAACCGTATTAAAACAGGGAGTTCGTTTGGCAGAGGCCGGTGAATTTACAAAGCGTGCTTTTCTAAATGGCAGAATTGATTTGTCAAAGGCAGAGGCAGTGATGGAAGTTATTCGTGCAAAAAGCGATCTTGCCTTAAAAAATTCCATGTCACAATTACAGGGTAAAGTATTAAAGGAAATTTCGGATTTACGGGATAAAATACTGCATCATATGGCATTTATTGAAGCAGCACTGGATGATCCGGAACATATTTCACTGGAAGGTTTTACAAATGAGCTGAAAACAAGTATAATAGAAATCAGAGAACGTCTTAAGAAGCTGCTTGCTTCCACTGAAAACGGCAGAATGCTGAGGGACGGAATCCGTACAGTGATTCTTGGAAAGCCAAATGTTGGAAAATCCTCCTTACTTAACCTATTTGCGGGAGCGGAACGTGCCATTGTAACGGATGTTGCAGGAACTACACGTGATACCATTGAAGAAACTGTTACGGTACGGGGAATTGCGCTTTCTTTAATAGATACTGCCGGTATCCGTTCTACAGAGGATGTAGTAGAAAAAATTGGTGTGGAAAAAGCAAAAAAAGCAGCAGAGGACGCAGATTTAATTCTTTATATTGTCGATGCGACAGAGCAGATTACAGAAGAGGAAAAAGAAATTTTTTCTATGATTGCACATAAAAAATCAATTGTGCTTTTAAATAAAATTGATTTGTGTGAAACACCGGATATTGCTGCATTAGAAAAATTGACCGGTCACAGAGTACTTTGTATTTCAGCCAAAGAGGAAAAGGGTTTGGAAGAGCTTTATGATATGATAGAGCAGATGTTTTTTAAAAATGAGCTCTCGTATAATGAGGAGCTGTATATTACAGGGGAACGCCAGAAGCAGGCATTGCGGGAGGCGTATGAAGCAATGGAAAAGGTGCTTGAAAGTATGGAAGCCGGTTTGCCGGAGGATTTTTATTCAATCGATTTAATGCAGGGTTATGAAAGTCTTGGCGAGATTACCGGAGAATCCGTGGATGAGGATTTGATAAATACGATATTTCGTGAGTTTTGTATGGGAAAATAAAAGGTTTGGTAAGCAAGGAAAGTCAGGTAGAATTGTATGGAGCAGATTTATGAAGGCTATGATGTTGCAGTGGTAGGTGCAGGACATGCAGGCTGTGAGGCAGCCCTTGCCTGTGCCCGTTTGTCGTTCAATACGATTTTGTTTACGGTAAGTACAGATAGTATTGCATTAATGCCATGTAATCCAAATATCGGCGGTACTTCAAAGGGACATCTGGTAAGAGAAATAGATGCACTTGGCGGTGAGATGGGAAAAAACATTGATAAGACCTATATTCAGTCTAAAATGTTAAATAAATCTAAGGGACCGGCTGTACATTCTTTGCGCGCACAGGCTGATAAGCAGGATTATTCGAACGAAATGCGAAAAGTACTTGAGAATACAGAGCACTTAACAATAAAGCAGGCAGAGGTTTCTGAAATTATCGTGGAGGAAGGTAAACTGACCGGTGTAAAAACGATATCAGGAGCTGTTTATCCGTGCCGTGCTGCTGTGCTTTGTACCGGTGTGTATTTAAAAGCACGCTGTATTTATGGAGAAGTCAGTCAGTATACCGGTCCAAACGGACTTCCGGCTGCAAATCATCTGACGGAAAGTCTGATTGCAAACGGCATTGAAATGTATCGTTTTAAAACGGGAACTCCGGCACGAATAGATAAGCGCTCCATAGATTTTTCTGTTATGGAAGAACAGTTTGGTGATGAAAGGGTCGTACCGTTTTCCTTTACCACGGATCCGGATACCCTGACAAAACCACAGGTTTCCTGCTGGTTGGCCTATACAAATCAAGAAACACATGATATTATAAAAAAGAACATTGACCGCTCTCCCCTCTATTCCGGTGTAATTCATGGAACCGGTCCACGTTATTGCCCGTCCATTGAGGATAAGGTTATGAAATTTGCAGACAAGGACAGACATCAGATTTTTATTGAGCCGGAAGGAAATTATACCAATGAAATGTATATTGCGGGG
>CAZCON010000233.1:0-3264 GCA_964500085.1 uncultured Lachnospiraceae bacterium | reverse complement strand
GGATACAAAGCGTAATACTTTCCGTAAGGCAGTCAGGGCGTTAAATCGGCGCGCACAGGTAGTGTTTGAATCTGAGGACGGTGAGGATGGTTTTGATGACGAAATTGATTTGCCGTATGATTTGAATGCAAAGGTAATTGAGATTGAAGATGATGATTATGGCATTTTCTATCTTGATGCGCTGGATCAGCCGCAGAAATATAATGGAAAAACCGTGCGCTTTACTGCTATGGTGTATAAGGGAAGAGAACTTCCTAAAGGGTATTTTGTGCCGGGACGGTTTGCCATGACCTGCTGTGCAGATGATATCGGTTTTGTGGGAATGCTTTGCAAAGGTCCACAGGCAGACAATTTTAAGCTGCGGGATTGGGTAAAGGTAACGGCAAAGGTCGGTGTGGAATATCAGAGAGAGTATGGCGGCGAGGGACCGGTATTGTATCTGGAGGATATGGTACATACCGCAAAACCAAAGGAGCATTTGATTTATATGAATTAAGAAATGCGAGGAAACAGTATGGGACAGACAGGCAGAAAAAAGAGCATCCGAAGCTTAATCGGATTTGAACTTTTAATTAAGATTGCCTGTCTGTCGTTTTGTTTTCCGGCAGTTCGTTTTGTGATGAAGCTTTGTATGAAAGCGTCAGGGTATAGCTATCTGACAAAGGAGAATCTGTTTTCCTTTTTGGTAGCGCCCCTTACGCTTTTTTGCATTGGAATAACAGTTTTGCTGATAGCTGTTTTTGTGATGTATGAAATGAATGTGACTATTTTTGCAGTTTGGAGAAATCATATCGGACAGGATGTGACAATTTCGGAGCTTTTTTTCGGAGGAATCCGACGTACAAGGCTATTATTTCGTAAGAGGCTGAGCGGAATGGCGATTGCTTTCCTTACGCTGCTATTTGTATTGCTGGTAAATTTGCCGGTGATGTTCCTGCTTCTGTTTGGAATCAGTAAGACCGAGAACGCTGCGTTGCTTGCACTGCGCCCGGCAGGAATCCTTTCGTTGGCGCTTGGAGCAATTCTGCTTTGGTGGGCGGCGTTTCTTGGCTGTGCGATGGTGCTGTTAGCCGGTGTAGAAACCGGTGATGCGGGAAGTCTGTTGAAGGCGGGCATAAAAAAGGTCAGGGAATGCTACGGGAAACTGCTGGCAGGGCTGTTTCGAAGAAGCATGCTGCTGATTTTATTAGAGGGGAGCTTTTACTTTGTCGGCTTGGTTGCCTTTATTGCAGTGTTAGTGGAGGTAACCTCTTCAGAAATATCCGGCGTTTTGCTGTTGCGTCTGTTCGAACGGTATCACATGATGCTCTGCGTGCTGTTTGCATCCATAAATGCAGTCATTTTAGAGTATTTTTGTGGAACGCTGTTTTTGGAGGTCAGAGAAAAAGAAGATTTACTTTCGCCGGTGGCGGCGTCTGTCACGGACAGTGAAATGCGGGGGAAGTCTAAGAAAAGAAAAATTATATTCGTTCTTTTTTCTGTGGGAATGTTTTGTGCTGCAGCGACAGAAACGGTTTCTTTTTTCAAAAGCGGAAATCTTTTGTTCGCGAGAGCACTGGACACGCTTTGCATTACGGCGCATCGCGGCGCTTCCTCGGAGGCACCGGAAAATACAATAGCGGCGATTGCGTTAGCAGTAGAGGAAGGGGCAGATTATGTGGAAATTGATGTACGCAGGACAGCAGACGGAGTCCCTGTGCTGCTACATGACGAGGCGTTATTCCGAACGACAAGAGTTCTGGGAGATATCGGAGAGGTGACCTATGCCGAGACAGCGGAATATGATGCGGGGAGCAGTTTTTCAGAGCAGTTTGCCGGAGAAAGGCTGCCTGCCCTGCAGGAGGTTCTGGAACTGTTCGGAGGAAAGATTGGTTTTAATATTGAGTTAAAATCAATAAAAGACAGAGAGCTTGCGAGGCTGGTGGTAGAGCTGGTGGAGGAATATCATCTGGAAAAAAGCTGTGTGATTACGTCTGCTTCTTATGAACAGCTTACCTGGATAAAGGAGAAAAATCCGGAGCTGAAAACAGGATATGTCTTGTCGTTGGTTTACGGAAATTTTTATGAAAACGAGGCGGCAGATTTTTTCAGCCTCCGTTCTGATTTCGTAACAGAGAGTCTTGTAGAGAAGGTGCATTCTGTCGGAAAAGAGGTACATGTATGGACGGTAAACAAAGAAAGTGAATTAAGGAGAATGAAGACGGTAGGAGTGGACAATATTATTACGGACAAACCGGCCTATGCCAGAGAAATTGTGTTTGAAAGCGAACTGGCAGAGACAATGGAATATTTTCTTTCACTGCTGTTGTCAAAAAAATAACCGGAGGGTGCAACATCCGGAGCTGCCATCGTATTATATAGGTAGAACGTAAATTGGAGGATTTTTATGGCAGTAACGGTGGCTTTGGATGCGGGGCATGGAGGCTATGACAGCGGTGCAACGTATCAGGGAAGAAGAGAAAAGGATGATAATCTGGCACTGACGCTTGCAATTGGCGAGATTTTACAGAACGCCGGAGTGAATGTAGTATACACAAGAACGGAGGATGTGTATGATTCTCCGGTTCGTAAGGCACAAATCGGGAATGAGTCGGGAGCGGATTTCTTTGTCTCGTTACATCGCAATTCCAGTCCGATGGATAATCAGTATTCTGGCGTAGAGACGCTTTTATACGATGAGAACGGCGTGAAAGCAGCTATGGCAGAGGCAATCAATGCAAATCTTGCAGAGGTGGGCTTCCGGAATCTTGGATTAAATATCCGCAGAGACCTTGCCGTGCTCCGTCGTACCCAGATGCCGGCATTGCTTGTGGAGGTTGGTTTTATCAACACGGATGCGGATAATGCCTTGTTGGATGCGAAATTTGAGGAAACGGCGCAGGCGATTGCGGATGGTATAGTACAGACGATTGGCGAGGAAATCGGAGAAGCTCCGGAGAATGTGACAGGGCAGCCGGAAGCAGCCACCTATGCAGTACAGGTGGGTCTGTTCCGAAATCCGGAAAATGCGGATAATCTATACCGGGAGCTGACGGCACTGGGCATACCGGCAGATATCGGACGAAGCGGAAACTTTTATGCGGTACGTGCCGGCAGAACCGAAAGCCTGACCGAGGCGGTTATCCTGCAGCAGGAGCTACAGCAGCTGGGGTATGATACGCTGGTGGTGACGCTGTAAAAATTATTTTCTGCACAGTATCCGTTCGAACAAAAGCCCTGCAACAGCCCAACACGGCGCATAATCCAGACGGATGAGTCCCTTGT
>CAZCON010000232.1:0-3273 GCA_964500085.1 uncultured Lachnospiraceae bacterium | reverse complement strand
GCATCCGGAGGGCTATACCGCTACGGATATTATGTCCCGTATGAAGCGGATGCAGGGGTACAACGTGCTGCATCCGATGGGGTATGACTCTTTTGGACTTCCGGCAGAGCAGTATGCGGTAAGCACCGGAAATCATCCGAACGGCTTTACGGAGCAGAATATTGAGACCTTCTCGAAGCAGTTAAAGGAGCTGGGGTTTGACTATGACTGGAGTAAGATGCTTGCAACCAGTGACCCGAAGTTTTATAAATGGACGCAGTGGATTTTTAAGCAGCTTTATCTGGATGGCTATGCAAAGTATATCGATATGCCGGTGAACTGGTGTGAGGAGCTTGGCACGGTGCTTTCCAATGACGAGGTCATTGATGGAAAGTCGGAGCGCGGCGGTTATCCGGTCGTTCGTAAGAACATGAAGCAGTGGGTCATCGACCAGGTTGCGTTTGCGGATAAACTGTTAGAAGGCTTAAATGAGATTGATTGGCCGGAGTCTACCAAAGAGATGCAGCGTCACTGGATTGGTCGTTCGGAGGGTGTCGAGGTGGACTTTCAGATTGTCGGCGGAGGCAGCTTTTCGATTTATACGACCTGTATTGAGACGATTTACGGTATTACCTTTATGGTGCTTGCGCCGGACGGACAGATTGTAAAGGATTTGATGCCGCGGATTGAAAATAAGGAAGAGGTACAGGCATATATTGAGGAAACCTTAAAGAAGAATGATATGGACCGTACTGAATTAAATAAGACCAAGTCCGGTTGCCCGTTAAAGGGTATTTATGCCATCAATCCGGTCAATGGCAAGGAGGTGCCGCTCTTTATCGGTGATTTCGTACTGGCAAATTATGGTACGGGTGCAGTGATGGCGGTTCCGTCTCACGACCAGCGTGACTTTGAATATGCAGTCGTACACGGTATCCCGATGATTCAGGTCATTGACGGTGCGGATGTGTCCGAAAAAGCATTTGAAAAGGGAGAGTATCTCGGAAAGGGCTGCAGGCTTATCAATTCTGAGGAGTTTACGGGCTTTGTGGTGGAGGATGCCAAGGAAGCCATCACGAAGAAGTTAGAGGCAATGGGAGTTGCTCGCAGAAAGGTGAATTACCATTTCCGTGAGTGGATTTTTGCCAGACAGCGTTACTGGGGCGAACCGGTTCCGGTGGTTTATACGGAAAATGGCGAGATTCATGTGTTGGACGATGCGGAGCTTCCGCTGATTCTTCCGGAGCTTTCCGATTACAAGGGAAAGAATGGCAAGGCACCGCTTGAAAATGCAACCGAATGGAAGCAGTATGAAAAGGACGGCATAAAGGGAACCCGTGAGACCTCTACGATGCCGGGCAGTGCAGGCTCCAGCTGGTATTTCCTGCGTTATATTGACCCGGACAACGAGAACGAATTTGCAAACTATGAGCTTTTAAAGCACTGGATGCCGGTTGACTTATACATCGGCGGACCGGAGCATACGGTAGGGCACCTGATGTATTCCCGTATCTGGAATCGCTATCTGTATGACAAGGGCTTATCTCCGGTAAAGGAGCCGTTTAAGAAGCTGGTTCATCAGGGAATGATTTTAGGCTCGAATGGAATCAAGATGGGAAAGCGTTTTCCGGAATTTGTTGTAAATCCGAGCGATATCGTAAGAGATTACGGTGCAGATACTCTCCGTTTGTATGAGATGTTTATGGGACCGTTAGAGGTTTCCAAGCCGTGGAGTCAGCAGGGCGTGGAAGGTGCAAGACGTTTTATTGTCCGCGTATGGAACTTCTTTACGGATGCGGAAAATCTTACAAAGGACAATGACGGTACCTTAACCAAGGTATATCACCAGACCGTAAAAAAGGTGACTGCCGATTTTGAGGTACTCGGCTTCAATACGGCAATCAGCCAGATGATGATTTTTATGAATGCGGCATACAAGGCAGGAAAGTGTCCGAGAGAGTATGCAGAGGGCTTTATTAAAATGTTCTCCTGTATCTGCCCGCATGTGGGCGAGGAGCTTTGGAGCATCTTAGGACATGACAATACCATCGCCTACGAGGCATGGCCGACCTTTGATGAGGCAGCGATTAAGGAAGACGAAATCGAAATCGCCGTACAGCTAAACGGTAAGGTAAAGGCAAAGCTTATGGTAGCGGCAGATGCAGAGGAAGCGTCAGTAAAGGCACAGGTACACGCCGACGAAGCAATCGCAGCGCTTCTTGCTGGCAAGAACGTCGTGAAGGAGCTTTATGTAAAGGGCAGACTTTATAATATCGTAGTAAAGTAAAGACGTTCGGATAGTAGGATAGACGTCAAATGGCAACCGGCTTATCTGAAATCTCTGATTCACAGATAATTGCCGGAGCTATATAGCAGGAAATTTGTAATAAATCAGCGTTTTCCTTGTGAAGTTATTTCCACAACGCAGTTATGAATCCGCAAGGAAGCGCGTCAAAGAAAGAGGCGACAAGATGGGAAAAGAGTTCAGAAAGCCGGAGGAACGTCCGGTATTTCCGAAGAAGGCAGTCATTACCTCCGGTATGCCGTATGGTAACAAGGAGCTGCATTTTGGTCATGTGGGTGGTTTGTTTGTACACGCAGATACCTTTGCGCGTTTTATGCGTGACCGTATTGGCGCGGAAAATGTAATTTTTGTGTCCGGCACGGACTGTTACGGTTCTCCGATTCTGGAGGGCTTTCGGAAGCAGCAGGAGAGCGGCGTGATTCCCGCAGAAATGACGATTCATGATTATGTGGAAAAGAATCATAAGGCACAGAAAAAAACACTGGAGGCATATGAGATTTGTCCGGATTACTACGGTGCCTCTGCGCTGTACCGCGGCAGTGAACTTCACAAGGAGTCCTCAAAGGAGATTTTTGAGGCACTGTATGAGAGAGGACAGTTAAAGATGATGTCCACGCCGCAGTTTTATGACCCGGAGTTTAAGGTGCTCTTAAACGGCAGACAGGTTGTAGGCAAGTGTCCGATTGAGGGGTGCTGCTCCGAAAAGGGCTATGCGGATGAGTGTGACTTAGGGCACCAGTACATGCCGTCGGAGTTACTTGAGCCAAAGAGTATGCTCTCCGGAAAGACGCCGGAGATTATTGAGGTAAAGAACTGGTATTTTTCTCTGGAAAACTTTACTGATGAGATGCAGGAGTATATTAACGAGGTACGGGCGAACACGAATACCCGTAAATATATTTTAAACACGATTGAGGAGTTCTTAAAGAAGCCGGTGATTTATGTGCAGAAGAAGCTGATTGCCACGAACCCGAAAATCGATACGGGGG
>CAZCON010000231.1:0-3312 GCA_964500085.1 uncultured Lachnospiraceae bacterium | reverse complement strand
CAGGCAAAGTGAGCCTCTTCAGAGATTTTAGGAAGCAAGCTTCCTAAATCTCTGAAGAGGCTCACTTTGCCTGCACGCAAAAAAATCCCGCCCCATGTATTCTATACATTAGCTACATGGGACAGGACTGTGTTTTCCTGCGGTGCCACCCGTTTTGGTGATTACTCACCCTCTCTGCTTCGCACTATCATACGAACCGTACCGTAACGGGGTACATTCCGTCAACTGCTACTTACCTAAGGCTCTGCCAAGGCGTTCGGTTGCCCTCCTAAGTCCATTCCCCTGCCATTCCACTACTGCATTCGCACCATCTGCAGCTCTCTGAAAGCTTCCCATACAGGCTACTTACTCTTAGTCATCGGTTTTTGTTTTATTGGCTTTGATTTTAGCACCAAAGCCTTTTTCTGTCAATCCCCTTTTTCAAAAGTTTGTACCGGATTCTTCAAAAATCTTCTTTTTCCTTTTAGTCACGCTCCTATTCCTCTACAGCCATCGCCAAACCCATTTCCTTTACCTTGGATACATCCACCCACCTTTCCTCCCTTTGTTCCAATACAAGCCACTTTAAAGGATTGTTTTCATAATAAACACCATATATATTGTTATAATGACAATACTCTCCAAAGACCACTACATCTCCAACCTTTACTTCGTTATCCGTTCCTAACAATGTATATGTCTCCGATCCCGGTGTCGGAGAAGCCAGGAGTGCTTTTCTTTCTTCTCTTTGCTCCTTCTCCATGAAATAAATATCTTTTTCTGACATTGTTGGTTGTCGTCCAATCGTCAATTCAGGTTCAGCTGTTGGACAATTCGTCTGTGTTGGCGACATCGGAACAGGTGTCGGTTCTGCATCACTGCCACTACATCCACACATACAAGCAACAATAATACTCACGATAAAAAAAGCTTCTTCGCATATTATCTAAAAAAAGAATTTTTTTATCTTTTATCTCCATTTTTATTTCTCCCGCTTTTTATCTTATGATAAATGCGAAAACAAACTGTGACCGCTGACAAATGCCTATGTCGGACTGACAATGGGATAAAGGCGGCTACCATACATGGTGTCGATATAGCGGTTGTATTCACCGGTTAAAATACGCTGCCACCAGTCCGGATGCTCCACATACCATTGAATCGTATCCCGGATACCATTTTCAAAGGCAACGGTAGGAAACCAACCCAGCTCTGCCGTTATTTTTGCCGGGTCAATGGCATAACGGCGGTCATGTCCCGGACGATCTGCAACAAAGGAAATCAGGGTTTCCGGCTTTTTCAGGGTTTCCAAAATGGTTTTCACCACACACAGACAGGTTTTTTCATTGTGCCCGCCGATGTTATAAACCTCACCGACCCTGCCCTTCTGCAAAATAAGGTCAATGGCAGTGCAGTGGTCTTCCACATACAGCCAGTCCCGAATATTTTCTCCGGTGCCATACACCGGAAGCGGTTCATCTCTTAGCGCACGCAAAATCATAAGTGGAATCAGCTTTTCCGGAAACTGATACGGTCCGTAGTTGTTGGAACAGCGGGAAATGGTAACCGGAAGCCCAAAGGTACGGTGATAGGCAAGAACCAGAAGGTCAGCGCCTGCCTTTGCCGCAGAGTAAGGACTGGAGGTATGGAGCGGAGTGGTTTCTGTAAAAAATAAATCCGGCCGGTCAAGTGGTAAATCGCCATATACCTCATCCGTGGATACCTGATGATACCGCTTAACGCCATAGACTCTTGCCGCATCCAGAAGCACCTGCGTACCAAGAACATTGGTATGAACAAATACCGACGGATTTAAAACCGCGCGGTCCACATGGGATTCTGCGGCAAAGTTTACTACCATGTCAAACTGCTCTTTTTCAAACAAATCCATCACAAAAGCAGCATCTGCTATGTCACCATGGACAAAACGGTAATTCGGATACGCTTCAGCACTTCTTAAAGAATCCGGATTTCCTGCATAGGTCAGCAAATCCAGATTGACAAGTTCATATTCCGGATGCGTTTTTAGCATATAATAAATAAAATTACTTCCAATAAATCCAGCTCCGCCGGTAATTAACAGCTTCATTTTCGATTACACTCCGTTTTCTGTTTGACAAATTTGCAAGTCTTTCCCCGCTCTGCGATATGCCTGCACAAGCAACACATAATCCAACATTGTCTTCCCCTCTTCCTTTCCATGATGAAATTTAATAAATACTCTCTCTTAACCACATTCACCAGTTCAAGCTTTTTATGATGTGATAAAATTTACGCTTACAGGTCAGCCGATTCTCTCCACCTTCATGCCATGCAGCTTCAGTCCGTTCTGACCGAAAGCAAGCCGCACGCTGGTGTAATGGAAGCTCAGATAATAGTCTCGTGCAAAGGAAACCGGCTTTCCCCCGGTACCGTTCCACGTAAATGTACCGTTTGCGCTTCCCATTAAAAACAGCGTCATCGGAATCTGTGCAAGCTCGCCTGCCGTAGAGCTTGCCGTGAGAGTAATGCGGTAATCTGCCGGCTCATCAATCACCAGCGTAAACACGTGCTGCGTTCCTTTTTCACAAACCACCTCTGTCAGGTCAATTTCCAGCCGTTCTCCCACCTCGTACAGGATTCCTGCTGCATCCTGTGTGCTTTCCTCCGTATACGGGCAGTGAACCATCTCGATTTCCTCTTCCTTTCCAAGCAGACGCTTCATCGCACCGGTATGCAGCAGGAAGCGGCAGATATTTGCTGCGCTCCTCTGCAGCTCGCCACGCGTCAGCGTACCGTCTGCCAGTGCCTCCATCAGATTATCTTCGTTGGTTTTACTGTCAGCGCACACCATATACACATCATTCTGTGCCCGCACCATTGCTGCAAGCTCCGTCCTGCTCTCCTTTTGTCCACGTACGTTGACATTCGCCCACCAATCCGTCATAACAAGACCCTGAAAGCCCCATTCCTTACGCAGGATTGCCGTATTCAAATCATAATTTCCTGCCGTCCAGAGCCCGTTTAGCGCTCCGTAGGTGGTCATTATGGTCTTTGCCTTACCTTCCTTTACCGCAAGCTCAAAGCATTTCAAATAAATCTCCCGCAGCGCACGCTCTGATACGACCGAATCCGTCGTGTGCCGTCCCGCTTCCTGGTCATTGCAGCAAAAATGCTTCACTGTACCGGTTACCCCTGCCGCATGGAAGCCCTGAAGCTCTGCCGCCGCCATCATGCCGGTCAGATAGGGATCCTCGGAAAAATACTCGAAATTTCTTCCGTTCAGCGGATAGCGGTGGAGATTGAGTCCCGGTCCCAGCATACAATCCACCTTCTGGTACGCAGCCTCCAGCC
>CAZCON010000230.1:2783-3383 GCA_964500085.1 uncultured Lachnospiraceae bacterium | reverse complement strand
TGGGAGCGGAAGGGAGGAAGGGGTATTTACCGGCGTATCCGCGGTGAATAAGAGTGCCTCGCGAAATGGATGGCGGTTTACCTCCGGATACAGGCGCTTTCCGGTAGTAAGTTCCGTGACAGAGGGACAGAGAAAGCCATCACCGATAGCGGCACCGCTTCCGCCGCCGCATATGCCGAAATTACAAAACAGGTCGGTAGCGGAAAAGGAATATCGTGCAAGATACTCTGTCACAGCAATGGCAGCAGGCAGCTTTCCTGCGCCGGTTATCAAAAGACGCAGGGTGGCTGCGTCATTTTCATAAAGGGAAAAATTTCGTGTGGCGGCGACCTTTTTTAAGGAAAAAATGGAAAGAACGGCGGCTGCCTCCGGAAAAAGTGCGGTAATAAAAGTAATCATAAATACTCCTTAGCTAAAAAAGCTTTGTTAAACGAACAGAAGTACAACCCGGTGTACTCTTATTCTGAATTTATTATAGCGGAGACGGGAAATGTTTACAAGAAAAAAAGAAGGTCTTTGGCAGGATTTTCTACTTTTTTCTAAAACATACTTGAAAAATTCCGGAAAGTATGAGAAACTAGGTAATGGTTTTGAAAGATT
>CAZCON010000230.1:0-2773 GCA_964500085.1 uncultured Lachnospiraceae bacterium | reverse complement strand
AAAGATTGTTAAAAAAATGTTGATAAAAGGAGATAGAGAAACGATGAGCAAAAAAACAACAGTTTTGATGATTTTAGACGGTTACGGCATAGAAAAAAAGGCAGAGGGTAACGCGATTGCCCAGGCAAAGAAGCCGGTAATGGACAAGCTTACTTCCATGTATCCTACGGTACAGGGGCAGGCAAGCGGTTTATTTGTAGGTCTTCCGGACGGACAGATGGGAAATTCGGAGGTAGGTCATACCAACATGGGTGCCGGCAGAATTGTCTACCAGATGCTTGTAAAAATTTCCAAATCCATTCAGGACGGCGATTTCTTTGAGAATAAGGCGCTTGTGGCAGCGATGGAGAATTGTAAGAAAAACGGTTCTGCCCTGCATTTGATGGGACTGCTTTCCCCAGGCGGCGTACACAGTCATATGGAGCACCTGTACGGTCTTGTAGAGATGGCAAAGAAGAATGGTCTTGATAAGGTTTATGTACACTGTTTCTTAGACGGAAGAGATGTTCCACCGTCTTCTGCGGCAGAATACATGGAAGAGGCAGTAGAAAAGCTGAAGGAAATCGGCGTTGGCAAGATTGCAACCATAGCAGGACGTTTTTATGCAATGGACCGTGACAATGCATGGGACAGAGTAGAGAAGGCTTACAATGCAATGGTATTTGGCGAGGGCGTAGAGGAAAAGTGCCCGGTAGAGGCGGTAAAAAATTCCTATGCAAACGGTGTGACCGATGAGTTCATGCTTCCGACGGTAATCGAAAAGGACGGTATGGTGAAGGAAAACGACAGCGTTGTATTTTTCAATTTCCGTCCGGACCGTGCAAGACAGATTACGAGAGCTTTTGTGGATCCGGAATTTACAGGCTTTACCAGAAAGAACGGTTTCTTTGGCACGACCTTTGTTTGTATGGCACAGTATGATGCCGCAATGCCGAATGTACTGGTAGCATTCCCACCGGAGGAGCTTACCATGACCTTTGGCGAGTTTCTTGCAAAGAATGGCAAGACGCAGCTTCGTCTGGCAGAGACCCAGAAGTATGCGCACGTTACGTTCTTCTTTAACGGCGGTGAGGAAAAGCAGTTTGAGGGCGAGGACAGAATTCTTGTAAATTCTCCGAAGGTAGCAACCTTTGATATGCAGCCGGAGATGAGTGCCTATGAGGTGGCAGATAATCTGGTAAAGGCAATCAGGTCCGAAAAGTACGATGTTATCGTGGTGAACTTTGCAAATCCGGATATGGTAGGACATACCGGCATTATGGAGGCTGCGGTAAAGGCGATCGAGGCTGTGGATGAATGTGTGGGCAAGGCATATGACGCATTGATGGAAAAGAACGGACAGATGTTTATCTGTGCTGACCACGGAAATGCAGAAAAGCTGCTGGATACGGACGGTTCTCCGTTTACCGCACATACGACCAATCCGGTTCCGTTTGTACTCGTAAATTACGATGAGGCATATACGCTCAGAGAGGGCGGCTGTCTTGCAGATATCGTTCCAACCTTAATTGAAATGATGGGAATGGAGCAGCCGAAGGAAATGACCGGTAAGTCCCTGCTGGTGAGAAAGTAAGGATAACAAAAGGACGTATATGCGAAAAATTGTAACAATTTGAAAAATAAGTCTTTACAAAGGTAACAAAATATTTTATAATGAATGTTGCGTTATTCTTTGAAAAAAGGAAATACTCTGTATTGGAGGTGTACTAAGTGGAAGCTTTAAGAATCATCGTTACAGTATTATACGTATTGATTTGTATTGCATTGGTAGCAGTTGTTATTATGCAGGAAGGCAAGTCGGCAGGGCTCAGTGCTTTGAACGGTGGCGGATCGGATACCTACTGGGGGAAGAACAAGGGGCGTTCGGTAGAAGGAAAGTTAGCACTCTTTACAAAGGTGCTTGCTGTTTTGTTCATTGTGATTTCAGTTGTATTAAATATGAGCTGGTAATACAAGTGTAAGAGAACCGAGGAACACTGCATGGGCTGCTGTTCCTCGGAATTTTTTTCGCGTAAGCAAAGTGAGCATAGAGCATTTGCACGCATACGAAGAATGCGAGGCGAAGGCGAAATGCGATTATTTACGTAAAGCAGGAAAGGAGTCGTATGACTGAGAAGGAGTTAAAAAAGAAAAAAGAACACGTTTTAAGCTTTATGAAGGAACCGGGGTATGTACCGATGCGAAAGCGTGAGCTGGCACTTTTATTTCAGGTGCCGCAGGAGGCGCGCGGCGAGCTGGAATCTGTGCTGGAGTCCCTGATACAGGAGGGAAGGATTACCCTGGACACCAGAGGACGATACCGGGTGGATGATGCCGTGGTTGTAAAGGGGGAATTTCACGGTACGGCAAAGGGGTTTGGATTCCTGTCACCGGAGGACGGCGGCGAGGATGTGTTTATTGATGCGGCAGATACTAAGGGCGCATTAAACGGGGATATCGTACAGGCGGTGCTTGAGGAGGAGGCGTCCCAAAGAAAGAGTGGGAAAAGCCGTGCTGGAAGAGTGATTCAAATCATGGAGCGCGCGAATGAAACTGTAGTAGGTACTTTTTTTAGAAAAAAGGACTATGGTTTTGTGACTGCAGAGGACAAGCGTCTTGGCAGTGATATTTTTATTGACGGAAAAGATACCCGAGGTGCGGTGAGCGGTCATAAGGTTGTCGTTCATATAACGGATTTTGGTGACGGCAGAAAAAATCCGACAGGAAAGGTGATAGAAATTCTGGGGCACATAAATGATCCGGAAAGCGATTTGCTGACAGTGCTTCGGGCATT
>CAZCON010000229.1:0-3391 GCA_964500085.1 uncultured Lachnospiraceae bacterium | reverse complement strand
TGCCTCTTGTATCCTTTTTTCATACTCTTTGGCGCCAAGTGCCTTAATAAACTCATCCGGATCCTTATAAGGCTTCATGTTTACCACCTTCGCGGAAATTCCTGCCTCCCTAAGAATCGGGATTGCGCGGAGAGCCGCTTTCTGTCCGGCCCCATCGCTATCATAGGTAATGTAAACCTCCCTTACGTAACGCGCAATCAAATTTGCCTGAAGACCTGTAAAGGCAGTCCCAAGGGAGGCCACTGCATTGGTAAAGCCTGCCTGATGCAACGAAATCACATCCATGTAGCCCTCGCAAAGCAAAAAATAACTCTTCCGCGAAAGCCTTGCATAATTGAGTGCATACAAATTCCTGCTTTTATCGAAAATTGCCGTTTCCGGAGAATTTAAATACTTCGGTTCTCCTTCTCCCATTACACGACCGCCAAAACCGATGACCTTGCTGTTCCCATCCATAATAGGAAACATGGCACGATTCCAGAACTTATCATAAGCACCTCTTTTTTCGTCAAAGGTAAACAATCCGCTTTCCTTTAAAATATCATCCTCATAGCCCTGCCCCTTCAAGTAACGGTACAGCTCCCTGCCACTCCTGTCAGAATAGCCGAGTCCGAATCTTGTAATGGTTTCATCACTCAGACCACGATTTTTAAAATAACGATAGGTAGCCTGTCCACTCTCTTTTTTCATCTGGACATAATAAAATTTTGCCGCCTCCTTATTAATCTCAAACAAGCGCAGCCGGCGATCTGCCTTTTTCCTTGCCTCCGGCGTATATTCCTCCTCCGGAAGCGTAATTCCGGCCCGTTCGGCAAGGTGCCGAATCGCCTCCGGAAAGGTAAAATTTTCATATTCCATGACAAAAGTGAACACATTGCCACCCACTCCACAGCCGAAGCAGTGGTACATCTGTCTCGACCCACTGACCGAAAAGCTTGCTGTCTTCTCTCCGTGGAACGGGCAAAGCCCCATATAATTTGCACCCTTCTTCTGAAGCCTGATATAGGAGCCGATTACATCCACAATATCATTTCCGGCTCTTACCTCTTCCACAATCTCATCCGAATAATACATAACGCTCTCCTAGTACACATCCCATGCATTGGGAATCATAATCTCCGTATATTTCACCGTAGCGTAACGATCTGTCATACCTGCAATATAATCGCACACCACTCTGGTCTCCGGTTCGCCCTTTTCCATCATTTCCCGGTACTCCTCCGGCAAAAGCTCCGTATGCTGCAGATAATACTCATACAGCTGTTCAATCATCTTCTCTGCCTTCGCCTCCTGCCCTTTGGCAACCGGGTTTGTATAAACGCTTTCAAACATATATAGCCGGAGGTTTAACATCGCCTCCTCAACTGCCGGCGACATACAGATATCCCCCGCTGCCTCACTGCTTGTAATAATATCATGAATCAGGGTATTCAGCCGTTCTCTCGGCGAATGTCCGAGTACATTGGTATACAGCTCCGGAATTTCTTCCTCTTTAATAATATGTCCCCGAATAGCATCATCAATATCATGGTTAATATAGGCAATCTTGTCCGAGAGCCGCACAATCTTTCCCTCCAGCGTAGACGGCCTGCCCTTTGTCTGATGATTTAAAATGCCATCCCGCACCTCTTTTGTAAGATTCAGACCCTCACCATGCTTTTCCAGACGTTCCACCACACGAATGCTCTGAATGTGATGCTCAAAGCCACCCTCGCAGACCCTGTCCAACGCGCGCTCACCGGCATGTCCGAACGGCGTATGTCCGAGATCATGCCCAAGTGCAATCGCTTCTGTCAAGTCCTCGTTCAGGCGAAGTGCCTTTGCTATGGTTCTGGCATTCTGAGACACCTCTAAGGTATGTGTCAGACGCGTCCGGTAATGGTCTCCCTCCGGTGCCAGAAACACCTGTGTTTTTCCTTTTAACCGCCGGAATGCCTTGGAATGCAAAATACGATCCCGGTCACGCTGGTATTCCGGACGAATATCACACATTTCCTCCGGCACATCGCGTCCCTGTGTTTCATCACTGAATGCGGCCTTATCACTCAGATACTCATGCTCTCTCTGCTCCATTCTTTCCCTGATGGTCATCGTATTTCCTCCTTTTTCGTTTCTTCCCAACAGCATTCCCACTTCTGCGATATCCCTACATAAATATAATACGACAAAAAAAAGGAAATTCCTTTTTTAAATCAAAGAAATTTCATGCTGCTTAGGATTTTATAAAAAAGCTCAAATGGCGCTTCGTACTTATCCAAAAGCACCATCTGAGCTTTAACATATCCGTGAAAAATTTACATCAATACCTTTACCTTTTCCAGATGCCAGATATCCTCTACATACTCCTCAATGGTACGGTCGGAGGAGAACTTACCGCAGCAGGCCACATTTAAGATAGCAGACCTCGCCCAGCCTGCACGGTCACGATATCTTCGCTCCACTTCCTTCTGTGCCGCCTCATAGGAACGGAAATCCTTTAAGATGAAGTACTGATCCTCGTCAAGAAGAGAGGTATACAGCTCACGGAACAGCTCCTTATCCACAGAGTAGGTGCCGTCTATCAGACGGTCTACTATGCGGCGGATTTCACCATCCTGCTCGTAAATACTTCTCGGACGGTAGCTGTGATTCTTCTCAAGCTCAATGACCTCATCCGCACTCATGCCAAAAATCACTGCATTTTCCCTGCCGACCTCTTCCACAATTTCTACGTTCGCACCGTCCATTGTACCAAGCGTAATTGCACCGTTTAACATAAACTTCATGTTACCCGTACCGGACGCTTCCTTGCTTGCGGTAGAAATCTGCTCCGAAACGTCGGATGCCGCAAAAATCCACTCTGCATTGGATACGCGGTAGTTCTCAATGAACACAACCTTTAATCTTCCCGCTACCACCGGGTCGTTGTTGATTACATCGCCTACGCTGTTGATAAGCTTAATGATTGCCTTTGCCCTGCGGTAACCAGCGGATGCCTTTGCACCGAAAATAAAGGTACGCGGATAGAACTCCATCCCCGGGTTTTCTTTTAACTTTTCATATAAATGCATCACATGCAAAATATTTAACAGCTGGCGCTTGTACTCGTGGAGACGTTTAACCTGTACGTCAAAGATAGAATCCGGATTCACCTCAATACCGTTGTGTTCTTTGATATACCTCGTCAGACGAAGCTTATTCTGATGCTTAATCTGCATGAACTCTTCCTGTGCCTTCGCATCCTCTGCATACCTCGCAAGACCCTTTAACACCGGGAGGTCCACAATCCATCCGTCGCCCACCTTATCCGTTACCCAGTCTGCAAGAAGCGGATTGCCGTGTAATAAGAAACGCCGTTGGGTAATGCCGTTGGTCTTGTTAGAGAACTTCTCCGGCCACAGCTCATAGAAAT
>CAZCON010000228.1:0-3404 GCA_964500085.1 uncultured Lachnospiraceae bacterium | reverse complement strand
GTTTGGTAGAAATAGGGGCAATTACAGAGGAGGCGAGGGAGTATCTTTTGCAGGCAGTGCAGCTGCGTCGCAATATTTTTATCAGCGGTGGTACGGGTTCCGGAAAAACCACCTTCTTAAATGCATTATCAGCATATATTCCGAAAGAAGAACGGGTAATTACAATCGAGGATGCAGCAGAGCTGCAAATTCAGAACATTCCGAATCTGGTACGTCTGGAGGTACGGAATGCAAATACGGAAGGATGCAGTGCGGTAACCGTGCGCGATTTGATAAAAACCGCGTTACGTATGCGTCCGTCCCGTATTATTGTAGGCGAGGTGCGGGGAGCAGAGGCACTGGATATGTTACAGGCAATGAATACGGGACACGAGGGCTCTCTTTCCACAGGTCATGCCAATTCTGCGGAGGATATGCTGTCAAGACTGGAAACGATGGTATTGCAGGGAAGTGAAATCCCGTTATTTGCGGTCAGAAAGCAGATTGCCTCGGCAATTGATATTTTTGTACAGCTTCATAGACGGAGGGACGGAAGCCGTGGGGTCGTGCAGATTTGTGAAAATGACGGATTGCATGAGGGAGAAATTAAGCTGCGACCGGTGTTTGATTGCGGAATAGAAAAGGAAAGCCTTACGTTTTGCCATAATTCAAAATTTTGGAAGGAGAGACAGAAATGAAGAAAACAGGGGGCGGCCGGTGTAGGCAAATTCGCTGGATTGTTTTGGGGGCGGCAAAGGGCGTATTGTTAAATGGTGCTGTGGCGTGGCTGTTTTATCGGGATGTATGGGGCTTTGCGCTGTTGCCTGTCTTTCTTGCAATTTCTCTTTGGAAGGAGAGGGGAAGGGAGAAAGAAAGGCTGAAGGAACGGGAACAACAGGTGTTTGCAGAGTGGCTGGGCTTTCTAAAAGAGGCATTGCAGGTGGGATATTCCCTTGAAGCGGCAGTAGGTGAAGCCAAAGGGGGAGTTCTTAGAACCTATCGTGAAACGGAAGGCTTTCTGCTTGCGGTGACACGGATGCAGAGAAAAATGCAGCTTGGCGTGTCCGTAGAGGAAGCCTTTGCAGAGCTTTCAGAGGAGTGTAACAGCGAAGAAATAGGAGAGTTTGCGGAGGTTTTGTTTATTGCAAAGCGGACAGGAGGTGCCGTACATCAGGTGATTTCCAATACAGAGCGTATTATTCATGAAAAGCAGGAAACTCTGCGGCATATTCGGGGAGTGCTTCATAGCAGGGAATATGAGCTTCGTATTATGAAATGTATGCCATTTGCCATGCTGCTTTATATGCAGTTGTTTCTGCCGGAGTTTTTAGAACCGCTGTATCATAATGGACCGGGAATCGGAGTGATGTCAGCGGGGCTGGTAATTTACGGCGGACTCAGCCTGCTGATTGACCGGCTTGGTGCGGTTACGGTGTAGGAGGGCGCATGAAAAAGAAGGAAAAGGTACAGCTTGTCTTTACGGCGGCAGTTGTGGCAGTAATGGCAGTGATATTATTCCTTAGACGGGGCACTGGAGAAGAGGAGGCAGAACGTATCTGGATTGGACGGCCGGAAAGCGGAAGCAGACAGGTAGAGCTTTTGTTGCAGGGGAATGAGTCAGAACGTCCGTTTTCCATGAATGTGGAGGCAAAAAGGAGAACAGCGGAGGAATTGGAAGAGGCATTTTCAGAAACCATTCGTCTGTTGGAGGAGGGGCTGCGGCCGGAAAAAATCAAGGTGACAGAGAAGCTGGCTTTGCCACAGATGATAGAGGAAACCGGGGTGAAGGTGCGTTGGCAAAGCTCTGATGAAGAGGTAATAAGACGTGATGGAACCATACAACGCGGGGGGCTTACAGAGCCGACAGAGGTAACGCTTTGTGCAAGGCTGACGCTGGAGGAAGAATGCAGGGAGGTGTGGTTTCCTGTTACGGTATTGCCATACACACCGGAAAGTGAAGAGGCGCGGTATTATGAGGCAGAGGAAGTGTTGCTTTCCCTGGAAGCGGAAACAGAAGAGGAGACCGGATTTTTTCTGCCGGAAAAAGTAGAGGGAATCACTGTTTCGCTTCCGGAGAAAACGCTTCCAGTCGGAGCGCTTTTTGCGGCGGCTGTAGTTTTGCTCCCATTGCTTGTGGTTGCAGCGAAGCATCAGGAGAAGGAAAAGGAAAGAAAAGAGCGTGAACGGGTGTTTCTGGAGGGATATCCACGTCTTATTACAAAGCTGACGCTGTATGTTGGGGCGGGGATGAGCCTGCGGGGGGCCTGGGAACGTATCGGGTCGGAATACAGAGACCGGGCCGGAAGGGAAAAGAAGAATCCGGTGTATGAGGAGGTTCTGGTTCTGACGGGAGAATTAAGAAATGGAAAATCGGAGGTCGGGGTGTATGAAGCCTTTGGCCGAAGAGTGGGCTTGAAGCCGTATCTGCGTTGCGCGGCGCTTCTGATTAGTCAGCTGCAAAAGGGCAGCGGAGGGCTGCGAGAGGGGTTGGAGGCAGAGGTAAGACTTGCCTGGGAGCTTCACAGGGAACAGGCAGAGAAAAAGGGAGAGGAGGCACAGACAAAGCTTCTTTTTCCGATGATGGGAATGCTGTTTTTGGTACTTGCGATAGTGATGATTCCGGCATTTTTAAGTATGGGTTTATAGGAAAGGATGGGAAACAGAAAATGACAGTAACGGAAAAGAAAAAAAGTTTTTGGCATAATAATGCCGGTGTAGGAGTGGTAGAGATTATTTTAATTTTGGTGGTACTGGTAGCGCTGGTGCTGATTTTTAAGGATCAGCTGACTGCAATTGTGGAAAAGGCAATGGCAGCTTTGGAAAAAACCATTGATGGTATTTTGCCGTGAGGCGAAAGGGATCTGTTACCGTGGTGTTTTCCCTTGTATTTTTGGTCCTGCTTAGTTTTTTTCTTTCTTTTTTTGAAATGGCAGCGTATACGGCGAGAGTGTCGTACCATGCGTCGGCAGCACTGCTTGCAGTGGAAAATTATTTTGCGGGATATTTAGAGCCGTTATACGCAGGGTATCACATATTCGGACGGGAGGTAACGGCAGGTGAGGGACTTGTGACAACGGCAGAAAAGCTTATCAGAGAAGATATTACCTGCATGACGACAAAGGAGGAGGGGCAGAGGTCGCTTCTTCTGCGCTCCGGTGCGGCTTTTTCGGTGACAACAGCAAATACGTTGACTGCCAACAAGGGAGAGGGGTTTTATTCACAGGCGGTAACAGCAATGAAATATCGCGGAATCGTGGAAATAAAAGAGCTGCTGCAGCAATTTATGAAAACAGCGGAGCAGACGGATGCCCATTTGGAAATTGCAGCGGCGAAAGCCGCTACAGATGAGGCATATGCTGTGGTAGAAGGGAAGCTGTTTACTCTGATAGAACAGGTAGATGGCGTTATATTATCGGAGTATGAGC
>CAZCON010000227.1:0-3418 GCA_964500085.1 uncultured Lachnospiraceae bacterium | reverse complement strand
AGGATGATGTGCCGGTAATCGGCGTTCCAAGCGTAACCGGGGATGAACCGACGGCGAGTGAAATGGTAGAGCGTTCTCTTATGCAGACCGGAAATACCTATCGTCTGAAGAAAGCTATTGAAAAAGCAAAGAACGGAGAAGAGGTTGTAATTGCATATATCGGCGGTTCTGTCACCGAGGGCGCGGGAGCTTCTCCAAACAAGAATTGTTATGCATACCGTTCCTATGAATACTTCAAGGACACCTTTGCAAATGGCGGAGATAACGTAAAATTTGTAAATGCCGGTATGTCCGGTACACCGTCTACAATTGGTATGATTCGTTATGACAGAGACGTAGTAGCAAAGTATGGCGAACCGGATATTCTTTTTGTGGAGTTTGCCGTAAACGACGGAGATGACCCGACGCAGGGTGTCTGCTATGAAAGTCTTGTAAAGGATGCATTATTGTCTGAGAATGAGCCGGCAGTTGTGTTACTGTTTGCGGTGTTTAAGTCCCAGTGGAACCTGCAGAGCCGTCTTGCACCGGTTGGCGTTTACTACGACCTTCCGATGGTAAGCATTAAGGATGCTGTTGTTCCGGAGCTTCAAAGCGGTGCAATGTCCGAAGCTGATTTCTTTGCTGATGTATACCATCCGAACAATAATGGACATCAGATTATGGCAGATTGCATCAATTATATGTTTGACGTAGTAAATTATGAGGCTGGAAGCAAAACGGATATTACAATTCCGGCTACGCCGAAGATTGGAGATTCCTTTGTAGGAGTTCAGATGATTGACAGCGCTACGAGCAATGCAGATATCAGTATTGCTGCAGGCAGCTTTTCCGGCAAGGATTCCGCTCTCGGTACGTTTAGCTACGCGACCAGTACAAAGACCTTCCCGAATAACTGGATGAAGAGCGGCACTGTAGACGGAGACGGCTTCAAGATGGAGCTTACCTGTAAGAATCTGATTCTTCTTTATAAGAGCTCAAGCAGCCAGTCCTATGGCAAGGCAGATGTTTATGTCGATGGTGTTAAATATACTACTGTCAATGGATATGCAGCAGGCGGTTGGAATAATCCGTTATTAAAGATTCTTGTGAACGAGGATACTGCGGCAAAGCATACGATTGAGATTAAGATGGCAGAAGGTAACGAGGATAAGGCATTTACGATTCTGGCGTTTGGATATACAGAATAGTTTTTGAACAGGGTTTGGATGTTATCATTGCCAGGTTCTGACGCAGCTGACCGGGGCTGTCGCATTTCAGTGTGACAGCCCCGGAATTTTTATTGACACAGACCTGAAAATAAAGTATCATAAGAAAAGAAGCATAAATCCTGTTTTGTGCTTACTTCAAGAGGTGCAAAGAAAAAACGAGAGGTAGTGCGGATGAAGAAATACGGTTGGTTTTTATCCGGAATGACAGCAGTGCTCGTAGCGGCAGTGTATCAGCTGATAGAGCATGGAGTGCCGGTAAGGCGGGAGTATGAGGTCATTGTACCGGAGGAGCTTTCAGGGCTTCGTATGGTGTTTCTCTCAGATTTACACTGCAATCCTTTGATTTGCAATAACAGGAGAGTGCTCCGGCAAATTGCTGCAGAGCAGCCGGATGTTATTGTACTTGCGGGCGATATGATAAGTAAGTACGGCAGAAAGGAAAACGACAGAGTGCCTGACTTCCTGAAAAAACTAACCGGTATCGCACCGGTTGTTTACAGTATGGGAAATCATGAGGAGGTACTTCGGACGGAGAATCCGGAACAGTTTGCCGGATATGCAGAGAAAATAAAAAAGGCAGGGATTTTTCTTTTAGATAATGAATCAGTTTCTCTTGTTCTACAAGGGAAGAACATTGATTTTGCCGGTCTTACCCTGAAACGGGAGTATTATTATAAACGGGTGCGTAGACCATTGCCGGAGGAAGCGCTGAAGAGTCTGGACATTCTACATCGGTCACAGACAATACTGCTTGCACATATGCCGGATTTCTTTTCGGAATATACGTCGCTTGCGCCGCTTGTACTGTCGGGACATATTCATGGCGGTATCATTCGTCTGCCGTTTGTGGGAGGCATCCTTTCACCACAGCTTTATTTTCCACCCTATACAAGAGGGTGCTATTCAAAAGGTGATTCTACACTTGTCGTAAATGCCGGAATCGGTTCGCATTCTTTGCCGGCAAGGTTGTTTAACCGCATAGAATACTGTGTTATTAATACGAAATCGAGGAAACTGGTATGAGCTTGTCCGTTACGTTGGAAAAATTTGAGGGACCGCTGGATTTATTATTGCACCTCATCGAAAAAAACAAAATAAATATTTACGATATTCCGATTGTGGAAATTACGGAGCAGTATATGGACTATATCCGTCAGATGCAGGAGCAGGATATGGAGGTTATGAGTGAGTTTCTGGTAATGGCCGCAACACTTTTAAATATCAAGTCAAAAATGCTCTTACCAAAGGAGGAGCCGGAAAGCGCAGAAGAACCGGAGGATCCGCGTCAGGAGCTCGTAGAACGCCTGTTGCAGTACAAAATGTACAAATATGCTTCCCTGGAGCTTTCGGACCGCCAGTTAGATGCCGGCCATATGGTATTCCGTGCAGAAAGTCTTCCTCCGGAGGTGGCAGATTATAAGGCACCCGTTGATACCAAAGCATTGCTGGCTGATTTGACCCTGCAGAGGCTTCATGCAATTTTTGAATCCGTGATAAAAAAGCAGGCAGATAAGATTGACCCGGTACGAAGCAAGTTTGGCCGGATTGAAAAGGAAGAAGTCAGTATGTCAAAAAAAATGCGGGAAATTCAGACATATGCGCTGCAAAACCGCCGTTTCCGATTCCGGTCGCTTCTTATGGAGCAGCATGATAAGATGGATGTTGTTGTCACCTTTTTGTGTATTCTGGAGCTGATGAAAATCGGAAGAATGCATGTAGTACAGGAAGAAATTTTTGATGAAATTGAAATCGAATACCTTGCTGATGATGTGATAGATTTTGAGGATTCGGATTTCTGACCGGAGGAGAAAAATGGAGTTACAAGAATTAGAAGCACAGCTGGAGGCAATATTATTTACTATGGGGGAGGCGGTAGAGGCAGACCGACTGGCGACCGCTCTGGAGCATGATACAGATACGGTACGGAGGGTTCTTCGCAATATGATGGACCGCTATGAATCAGAGGACAGAGGCATCCAGATTATTGAATTGAATGGCTCCTTTCAAATGTGTACCAAGGCTTCCATGTATGAGTCTATTATTAAGATTGCCCATGTGCCGAAAAAGCATGTGCTGACAGAGGTTTTACTGGAAACTCTTTCCATTGTTGCCTATAAGCAGCCGATTACAAGACAGGAAATTGAAGCTATCCGCGGTGTTTCCTGTGATCATGCAATTAATAAGCTGGTAGAATACAATCTGATTCAGGA
>CAZCON010000226.1:0-3463 GCA_964500085.1 uncultured Lachnospiraceae bacterium | reverse complement strand
ATGTTCCGTACGTCCCGTGCTTTTTAAAAAATACCAGAGAATCAGTATCACTCCTGCCACGGAAAACAAAAGTGCTGGGAGCATACCCAAAATGGCACCTGCAACATCAGCTTCCTCGGTTCCCATATTCAGATAAAGTTCCAGCCAGTTCTCCGACTCAATCGGAAACCCGTCTGCAAACTCTTTCAGTGTTTCCATAAGTTCCATATTTCCTGCCACCTCAGCTGCCATGTACTCCTGATGCAAATATCCCAGCAGTTCTACCACACCGTACATCAGTACCACAGAACGACCATTTATAAACGCGTGCAGCACCATAGAAGGGAAAAAAGAACCTGCTGCTTCATTGACCAGGCAGAACAAAATTCCCAGTACAAAGGCATAGCTGAACTGATTCAGATTCATGTGCATCATACCGAATAAAAAGGAGGACAACAGGATTGCAAGTAAAATACTGCTTCTGCGATATCCCTGATATACCAGTCCACGATAAATGACCTCCTCGCAAAGCATTGGCATCACTGCTATGGCAAAAAACACGACCGGAAACGGATACTGCAGTATCAAATCCATCATGTGTCCACTGACCTGATTGGTAACAAACAGCTGTGAAACCATATTAACAAACTCCGTTATATTTACCATGCAAATTGCTAACGGAATTAAAAGCAACCACTGCTTCCACGTAAGCGGATTCAATCCCAGACTTTCCCGGAGCGGACGCTTTTCCAGTATCAGATATACAATGCCCGGTAGCAGCAGAAAAAATTCTATCAAAATCTGCAGCAGCATGGAATCTTGTACTCCAAGCAGCATAACTGCAGGCGTAAGCAGCTGTGACGAAAGAATGCTAAGCAAAAAAATCCGGTTCGCATCCAGCATATATTTTCTCTTCATTTTTCTTACTTCTCCCTCCTGTCTTTCCCTCGTGTATAGTATACAATTTTTTCTTCTGTATTTCTAGCTTTTTTTCATTTTTTATGCTATGATAGAGATGATGTCAGGGTCAAAAGGTATTTTGTCTCTGACTGTTTTATCGGAACATACCCTGTAATGCCCTATGCCATTACAATATTTAAAACAAATCACACAGAGAGGATTTCACACTCATGATTATGCTTGGACAAATGCAGACGCTTACCGTCTGCAGGTCAACTGAAAACGGTGTTTATTTAACTTCCCCGTCAGATGCCGGTCCGGTACATTTTACCGATTCTGCCGCCATTTCTGAGGATAAGGTGTTGTTACCGCGCAATCAGGTACCGGAGGGCACAAAGCACGGAGATTCCATTCGGGTATTCATTTATCGCGACTCGGAGGATCGTGCCATTGCCACCACTGCGGTCCCGCCTCTTACGCTTGGTGAAACTGCTGTTCTTACCGTTAGGGAAACTGCCTCTATCGGTGCATTTCTCGACTGGGGACTTGCAAAGGACTTATTTCTTCCATTCAAGGAACAGACTACAAGGGTAAAAGAAAATGAACAAATTCTGGTTGCACTTTATATTGATAAAAGCGGTCGGCTCTGCGCCACCATGCATGTATATGACTATCTTATCGGGAATGCCCCTTACAAAAAGGATGACCGTGTAACCGGTATTGTTTACGAAACCATTGAGGAATTCGGCACCTACGTTGCAGTAGACTCCATATATTCTGCTATGATTCCCCGCAGGGAAATCATCACTCCGCTCCGTCCCGGCACCACGGTCCATGCCCGCGTTACCAAGGTACAGCCGGATGGGCGTTTGGAACTGAGTCTTCGCGAAAAGGCTTATCTTCAGATGGACACTGATGCAGAACGGGTGCTTGCCCTGTTAAATGAAGCCGGCGGTTTTCTTCCTTACCATGATAAATCAAATCCGGAGGCCATCAAAGCAAAATTTGCCCTAAGCAAAAATTCTTTTAAACGCGCCATTGGTCATCTCTACAAGGAAGGGCTTCTTACCATTGGAGAGGATGGCATCCATTTGAACTAAAACAAACTGTCTCTTCTCCTGCAGAAAAGCCCTTCTCGGTATCCGTCATAGGGAATCAACTACAAAAGGGAATGCTTTGCGGCTGATACGCCGTCAGGCATTCCCTTCTTTTTCCTCTTATTTTCTGCTGTCCAAAAATCGCATCTGCGCTCCGGCATTCTTTATTATCTTTGGCTCCTTCGGTTCTTCCTTCGGTCTTGCATATGCCGAAAAATCATTGATGTACTTTGCCTTACAGGCTTCGCAAAAGCGACCGGTACGAACCATCTTACCACAACCCTCGCACTCTAAGCCCACCTGCGCATCATCACTGAATGCAAGACGTTCCTCCCGAATCCAGCGTTTAATCTGTGCAACTGACACCTCATTCTCCTCTGCCACCTGCTGCATACCTGCACGCGGATGATCATATACATAGTCTCGCACCTGATCAAACTTGACATCCAGTGCCTTCAGACATTCCGGACAAAGCGGCTGTCCGCCAATATAGTTAAACAAGCGACTGCACCCCTTACAATTTCTTACATCCATTCAAATTACCTCCTCTTTAATTTTTTCTAATCGTTTCCGATACAAATACAAACTCCATACACTCTCTGAATCCCATGCTTTTTTAATACATCGGCGCAGGCAGACATGGTGCTTCCGGTAGTATAAATGTCATCTACAACTGCCACCGCCTCTGGGCAGACCGCTAGCCTCTGCGCCGCTCTCTCATTCCACATAATTGCACCTGCCAGATTTTTCTGCCGTTCTGTTGGTGCCAGATTGCTCTGTGGAGCCGTATTTTTTCTTCGCAGTAATAAATTTACACTGACAATGCCCAGTTCCTGTGCAAACTTTTCTGACAAAAGCTCTGCCTGATTAAACCCGCGATACCTCCTGCGCTGCTTTGAAACAGGCACCGGGACCAGAACCGTAACCCCGTTCCGAAGCAGCCGCCCCCCGATTTTCTGTACCATATGGCGTACATAAAAATCAGCATATTCCTTTCTGCCGCCATACTTAAAAGCCGCTACAGACGCTTTCATTGCCTTATCATACTGCCAGACTGCAAAATTCTGCGTCACAGACGGCGGTTTTGTCTCACATGCGGTACAATACTCTTTTTCCGCATCTCTTATTTCCTTTCCGCAAAGGAAGCAAACCGGTTCTGAAATAAACCGAAGCTCCCCTGCACACTCCGGACAGGTGCTGCTTTCCCACGGAATCCGAAGCCCGCCGCACACCGGACAGCGCGGTGGAAACAGACATGCAAGCAAAGAACGCTCCCCTTTTATTTTTTCTTTTTCCAGACTCCCTTCCCCCTTTGTTTTTCTACCTCTATCTTACAATATTTTTCAAGGAATTACAAGACCTCTGCAACCATAGTTTATTTTCGCGTTTTTACGATACCGGAAGCAAAACCGCGCTACCCTATTGCTGCATTTCCCGAATTCGAAGTGCCAGTCCTGAATAGCGCCTCATTTCATCCGTATTATCAA
>CAZCON010000225.1:0-3502 GCA_964500085.1 uncultured Lachnospiraceae bacterium | reverse complement strand
ATGCAGCAGACCCACATGGTCGCAGATATCCTCCAGCTCCCGCAGATTGTGGGAGGAAATCACCGGCGTCAGACCGCGTTCCGTAATTTCCTTTGCAAAGATACTCTTGACCGCCTGACGCATCACCGGGTCCAGACCATCAAAGGTTTCATCACACAGCAGATACTTCGTTCCGGCACAGACCCCAAGCAAAATGGATACCTGCTTTTTCATTCCCTTGGAAAAGGTACTGATTTTCCGTTTCAGTGGCAGTCCCAGCTGGTCAATCAGCTCCAGATAACGCTTCCGGTTGAAACGCTCATAGACTGCGCCGTAATAGTCCGCCATGTCCACCGGAGTTCCATTATTTAAGTAATACGCGTCATCTGAAATATAAAAGACCTCTTTCTTTGCCACCGAATTTTCGTACACCGGCTCTCCATCCACCAAAATGTTCCCCTCATCTGCCTTTAATATGCCTGCAATCATCCGAAGCAGTGTGGATTTTCCCGCGCCATTGGTTCCCACCATACCAAATACAAGACCTTCCTTTATTTCTACCGACACCGTATCCACGGCAACCATGCCCTCAAAACGCTTGCTGACATTTTCTGCCTTAATCATGCGCCTCACCTCCCTTACCGCTTTCCTTTCTCTTCTTTTCCTCTTCCTTTTCCCACGCCTGTTCTAAAAGCCCTGTAGCATCCGTCATGGACATTCCTGCCTCCTTTGCCTTTCTGACAAAAAGCTCCATTTGCTCTTCCAATTCCTTCTCCCTCCATGCAAACAATGCCTTACTATCCGCTACAAAATTTCCTTTTCCTTTGACTGTGTAAATCACGCCGCGCCGTTCTAACTCCGTATAAGCGCGTTGGATTGTATTCGGATTGATGGAAAGCTCCATTGCAAGGCTTCGCACACTTGGAAGCAGTTCATCCTTTTCTAACACGCCGCATAGTACAAGACTTTGGAAGCGTTCCACCACCTGCTCATAAATCGGACGCCGGTCCGTATAATCAATCACAATCATGCCGTTTGCCGTCTCCTTTCCCTACCTCCGTTTCAAACCACGGCTGCAGTATTTTTGTTTTACCGCTCTTTCTGCATTTTGTGTATAACTGTACCAACACTCCTAGTACACTTAGAGTATAGCACCTGTTTTTTCCACTGTCAATAGAAACTCTTCCATTTCTTTCTTAAGAAATCATGAAGAGGCATTCTGCGCCATGCAAAATGCCTCTCAAGATTGTTCTATTCCTTATTCCAACCGCACTATCTGCGAAAACATTGTTTGAAAGCGCAGATAAAACAGCTTCATATCATACGCACAGGTGCCGTAAAGCGGGTCCTGTCCATAAAACACACCCTTTTCCAAATCATATCCGGTAAGTACCACACAGTGTTCGTAGTTCTGCCAGTATAGCTCCTCCCCCTCCACCGTCCATACCTGTGCAATGTACGGGGCATTCAGCTCCATCGTCATCCATGCAATCACCGGCGCTTTCTCCACCATAGTAAGCAGCTCTGCGAAGGATACCCCTTCTTCTGCAGTCGCCGTCAGAAGCTTTTCCGCTTTCGTTCCCTCTGCGTCTCTTACATAACGGTTTGCCGTGTCAGCAATTACCTCCGCATAGCAGCCTGCGGAGCCATAGGACTTCCGTGGATTGCCGACAAATGCCTTCCGGAAATCCGTCTCCCCCCAATTTCCCTTCGGCAGCCATTCCTCTGCCAATACGCATTTATCCGCAGCATATCCATAATAACGAAGCAGCATTGCCAGTGCCGTTACCTCGCAGCCATGCGGCAGCTCTGGCTTTTGCAGCAATTCCTCCACTTCATGAAATACTGCCTTTGTCTCACATGTGGCAAATATGGCTGCAAAATCCACCTGCTCCGGCTGCACCATCGTATAGTGCTCCCCACGGCTGCAATAATAGTAGCAACCGTCCGTCACCACATACCAGCCGTCTGCAAATACGCCAAACAAACGGAATTTTTCTCCGGCCGCTGCCCTTCCGTACACCGTACCGTTTTCCTCCGGTGCGGCATACAACGGCGTATCCGCCTGTGCATACAAAAATACCTCCCCGCTTAATTTCGTAACCTCCTTCCACCATACCTCTGTTCCGTTGACCGGACTTTTGGTAAGCGTCTGTCGAAGCGGGTCTGCCACCTGTGTTTCTGTCTTTTCTAAATCTCCTGTCTCCTGCTGCTCTCCCTCCGGCATCCAAGTCCCCGCAAACCAGCTGTCATACTCTGCCACGCCGGAAGCGCCAAATACATGCACTGTTTTCTCTCCTGCATGCTTCGCCCGTTCCTCTGCTTCTCTTGCTTCCTTCCACTGGCTATACTGCGCCTTCCAGCGGTCGATGGTGCCGTTTCGGTCTAACAGCGTCACAACCAGAATCAGAAATACTGCCGCCGTTGCCACGATAAAGATTCCCAAAATAACCGGAAGAACGCCGTCATTTCGCTTTTTTTTCTGTTTCCGTTCCTGTTTCCCCACAGCGTCCTCCTTCCAAGTCACGGCTTTTGCTAAAATCTTACCTCCCTCGGTGCTCCCCCGAAGCTTGCAAATGTCGCTGTTGCGTTCTTAAAGTACAACACCTGCGTATTTCCATCGTCTGCCGAATACATCGCCTGTAGCTCCGGATACGCATCCAGCATGGACTGACGCGCCTCTCTTGTGTCATCCTCCACCAGCTCACCTGCCACCCGGAGCCATGCGCCATCCATAAACGCACAAAGCTCTGCCTTTGGATTTGCTGCAAGCTGCTTCGACACCGACTTTACCTTTCCGGTCTGAATATAAAGCCTGTCTTCAAAAATATGCACCGTTCCAAACGGTCTGACTCTCGGCTGGTCGCCCTCCACCGTAGCCAAATAATAGGTTCCTGCTTTCTTTAAAAAATCGTATACTTCCTGCATCGCGGCTGCCTCCTTTTAGAATTATGAAACAAAGCAATTCGTGTATCCGCCAAAGACAAAATACCTTTTCATCCTGACATTATCAGTATGATATAAGCAGAAAAAAAAGTCAAGACAATCCTTCCCTTGTTACGGAGAACTTACACGCTTTGTATGCACTTCCCGCAAAGCTTTTCCCCTTCTATGGATACGCTTTCATGTATTATCCTGACATAACATTTCCCATAACGCAAAAAGGACACCGCTTTCGCGATGTCCGTTAGCTGGGGTACAAGGATTCGAACCTTGAAATGACGGAGTCAGAGTCCGTTGCCTTACCATTTGGCGATACCCCAATGAAATCAACAAAACATATTATAGGACATAACAAAGGATTTGTCAACAGAAAAAATAATTTTTTTTGTTTTTCTTCATCAGATGGACAAGAGGGACGGAATCCGCTATAATGAATGATATGTTTTCGAAAGAGGGGAAAGTATGTATACATTTGAAAGCAGAGTGCGTTACAGTGAGACAGATGAACAGGGACGTCTTACGGTAAATGGGATTATGAATTATCTGCAGGATTGTTCGACCTTTCAATCGGAGGATATTG
>CAZCON010000224.1:0-3506 GCA_964500085.1 uncultured Lachnospiraceae bacterium | reverse complement strand
ACTTTATACTTCTTTCCCTTTTTTCCCTGAAATTCTAATACAATACTCTGCACCACCTTTAAAAATTGCGGGGATGCCTCTCTGCTTCCCCGCACCACTGCACCAAAATACAGGATAAAAGCCTTATTCTGTCTCATCCGTCTCCTGAGCTGCTGCATCAGAACCTGAGAATGCATAAACTTCCCGCACTTTCTCCTCAACCTCTTCTAATACCTCAGGGTGTTCCTTCAAATACTGCTTTGCGTTTTCTCTTCCCTGCCCGATTTTCTCGTCATTATAAGCAAACCATGCACCGCTCTTCTGAATAATGTTCTCTTCTACTGCAAGATCAAGTACATCCCCTTCTTTGGAAATTCCCTGTCCAAACATAATATCAAACTCTGCTTCACGGAACGGCGGAGCCACTTTATTTTTTACCACCTTTACTCTGGTACGGCTGCCGACTACCTCTCCGCTTGCCTTTAAAGACTCAATCCGTCTGACATCCAGACGAACGGAAGCATAAAACTTCAGTGCACGTCCACCCGTGGTCGTTTCCGGATTGCCAAACATCACTCCGACCTTTTCACGCAGCTGATTGATAAAAATTACAATACAATTTGATTTGCTGATTACTGCTGTCAGTTTACGAAGTGCCTGAGACATCAAACGAGCCTGCAGACCAACGTGGGCATCTCCCATATCTCCTTCAATCTCTGCTTTCGGGACCAGTGCTGCCACAGAGTCTACAATTACAATATCTACAGCGCCGGAACGTACCATTGTCTCAGTAATCTCTAACGCCTGTTCTCCGTTGTCCGGCTGTGAAATGTAGAGATTATTAATATCCACGCCAATGTGAGAGGCATATACGGGATCCAGCGCATGCTCTGCATCAATAAACCCTGCAATACCGCCTCGTTTCTGTACCTCTGCCACTGCATGAAGTGCCACCGTGGTCTTACCGCTTGATTCAGGTCCGTAAATTTCTACAATACGTCCCTTTGGAAACCCACCGAGTCCCAGTGCAATATCAAGACTTAAGGAGCCGGAAGGAACCGTCTCAATGTTCATATTGGCACTGGTATCTCCCAGCTTCATAACAGAGCCTTTGCCATACTGCTTTTCAATCTGCTGCAATGCCGACTCCAGTGCTTTTATCTTTTCTGCGTTTGCCATAAAATAAATCCTCCTCCGATTTATGTTTCGTTCATATGTTCGTGAACAAATGTTCTCTCTGCAATTATGATACAACTATCTCCTGACTTTGTCAACCGCTTTTCATAAAAAGTTTGGAAAAAATGTTCCGACCGGAACCAAAAGGACAATTTTATTATAGCATGCAGAAACTCACTTGTAAATGCCCTTGTATCTGGTTCTTTTATTCTTTTATTTTTCAGCTTTCCTTTTTCCGGTACTCACCCTGCCGTTTTACTGTCTGATGCTGTAGTAATCAAATTCTGCATATCCTCCTGCTTCCTTTGTCGCATAGCAGAATAAAAAGCTTCTTGTTCCCATAAATGTCGTATCTGTGGAAAAGCCCAGTGTCAGAGGCTTTCCCAGCTCTGACCATGTCTCTCCGTCATAACTGTAGAAAAAATTTGCACGGTTTGCGCCGAAATCATATGCAATTTTTAAATACACCTCTGTGGTATCAGCAATCGGTTCCGAAGCTTTTTCATTAAGCTCCTCGAATGCTGTCTTAAACGCACCGTTCGCCTGATAAATATACTTTTCTCCCGTTTCATTGCAGAACACACCAATCATGCCGTAGTGTTCCGACATCGCGCAAATTCCTGCATAATCTCCACTTTTCATACCTGCTGCGGATAGCTTTGTCTCTGTTTCGCACTTGGGACCTACGGTCCGCTGGGTCAGGGAATTATGCGCCTCATAAATCGTATTCACAACACGGTCTGTCGTCAGGCGCAGATAACCGGCTCTCTCTGTCACTGACCAGCATTCCTCTACCGGATTATGATTCCACTGCCATATCAGCTTTAACCTTTCACCCTCGGCATAATCAAAAGAATCATCCCCCACAAAGTAGCTTTCCTCACCACTGTCTGTAAGTGTGCTCCGCATTGCCATACTGCTTTCATTCGCATGAAATGTGCCATTTAAGGCATACGTCCCCATCATTGGCCAATTTTCCTCCCACTGCACGGCTACAATTGACGGCACACGTCCAATACCTCCGCGATCCTGAAATAAAAAGCCGTACCAGTCACCGTCCGGAGTCTGCACCAATCCGCCCTGCGCTAATCCCGCGCTGTTATTACCGGAGCCTCCCTGATAAATCACCTTCTCTTCCCATTCTCCTTCCATAAGTTTCTTAGAGCGGTAGCATACCTCCGTCCGTAACCAGCGTTCCTCCGGAGAAGCAATAATACACACATAATAGTAGGCTCCGATTTTATACACATGGGCTCCCTCCCACAGAGACCAGCCCGTTGCAGTAAAAAGCTTTCTTGATGCTCCCACTGTCTCTATGCCTCCGGTCTCATCATTCAGACGCAGCTGCTGAAGTGTACAGGTGCCGCCGCTTGCCGAAAACACATACATTGCTCCATCCTCAAAGAAAAGTCCCGGATCATGATACCAGCCATCCGATGTATACTTTTTCCAGTCACCGTTCTCAATATCCTTTGTCGTGTAAATGTAAAAGCCATGCTGATTGCTCATAAATGCCACATAATACAACCCGCTCTTCTCATCAAAGCGCAGGGAAGCCGCCCATGACCCCCTGCCGTACATATCCTTTCCAGCTTCCAGATTACCGTAGTCATCATCCTCCAAAATGTCATATACATAATTTACAATCTGCCAGTGCACTAAATCCTTCGACTTCATAATCGGTACCCCCGGACACAGATTCATCGTGGTACTGACCATATAGTAATTTTCACCTGTACGGATAATATCCAAATCCGGTATATCCGAATACAGCGTCGGATACGTAATAAGTGCATATTTCCTTGTCTCTACAGCAATTGTTGGTACAACTGTCGGCTGTATTATCTCCTGACCTTCTCCGCCCTGCATTGTTTCCTGAGCTTCTCCCTCCTGCACTATCCCCTGTTCTTTTCCGCCCTGTATTCCGTCTGACGCCCCACAGGCACAAAGTAAACCAACAGCTTCCAGCGCGCATAAAAGCATAAAAGTAATTTTTCTTCTGTTTTTTTTCATGGCTTTCTCCTTTCAACGGTCTGTTACGGCAGCTCCGAGCACAGTGCTTCACAAAGTAAAAACAGAGGTTACTGTTTAAAACACAATAACCTCTGAATCAAAGCATAGCCCTGAAAATTATCCGCGATAATAGTTAATCAGACATCCCTTCGTGATAATCTCACGCTCATCCTCGGTAAGCTCACCGAGACGCACCGTAAACGGTACCAGCTTCTCGCCTACCACATAAGCGGTAATTTCTTCCTGTTTTTCAGCTACCGCCTTCTTAATGTCCTTTAAGAAAATATAGTCGCCATTCTTGAACGGAAGCTCTCCGTCGATTAAGAACGGAAGCATAC
>CAZCON010000223.1:0-3527 GCA_964500085.1 uncultured Lachnospiraceae bacterium | reverse complement strand
CACCGCTCCCGGAAAATTCACGCCATAGCCCATGGTATCACAGGCACGAATCTTTACCGGAATATTGTACTCTGCGCCAAGCTTCATCAGCTCAAAGCAGAACGGAATCACAAAGCCGTAAATATCGGAGCGGGTAATATCCTCCAAATGACAACGCGGTGCCACCCCGGTTTCCAGGCACTCCCTGACAATGTTCAGATAATGCTCCATTGCCTGTGCTCTGGTCATTTTCATTTTAAAGAAAATGTGGTAATCGGAGCAGCTTACCAAAATGCCGGTCTCCTTTAAGCCAATTTCCTTTACTAACTCAAAGTCTTTTTTGCTGGCACGAATCCATGAGGTAACCTCCGGAAACTGATAGCCCCGTTCCAAACACTTATAAACTGCATCTCGGTCTTTCTTACTATATAAGAAAAATTCGCTCTGACGGATGATACCGTTCGGTCCGCCAAGACGATGTAAATAATCAAAAATGGTTACAATCTGTTCTGTGGTATATGGTGCTCTGGACTGCTGTCCGTCACGGAACGTCGTATCCGTAATCCAGATTTCCTCCGGAAAACAATGCGGTACAATACGGTCATTAAATGCAATCTTCGGAATCTCATCATATGGGAACAAATTCCGGAATACATTCGGTGTTTTAACATCCACAAGCTCATACATATGCTCCTCTAGGGAAAGCAGGTTGTTATGAGGATTGCGGTATACTTTTCTATTCTCCATGGTAACACGCTCCTTTATCATCCACTATCGAATCATTGTATACAATTATACCACCAATGTCAAGAGGGTAAGGGACGGATTGCCATTTTTTTGTCAGCCAAAAGCTTCGAAGTATTCCAACACGCTGCGCCCATATTTGCTTCCCGCACGCTTATTTGCTAAACTCCTTCATTCGCTCTGCAATCGTTTTGTTATAGTTCTCCACTGTCCGCTCATACTCCTCTTCCATATATCTGGAATGGAGTAAGAAATCTGCCGTTGCCAGATTGTTGGCAATCGGGATATCGTACACAATGGCGATACGAAGCAACGCCTTTACATCCGGATCATGCGGCTGCGCTGCCAACGGATCCCAGAAAAAAACCACAAAATCAATATTTCCTTCTACGATACGGGAACCAATCTGCTGGTCGCCGCCCAGCGGACCGCTGTTATAGCCCTTTACCGGAAGTCCGGTCTTCTCTGCGATAAGGCGCGCCGTAGTGCCGGTTCCGCAAAGAAAATGTTTCTGTAAAATCTCCTTATTCCGGTCACACCATGCAATCAGCTCCTGCTTCTTTCCGTCATGTGCAATCAATGCAATGTGTTTCTGCTTTTCCATTGTAAATTTAATAAAGTCCTCTGCTACCATACTCTGCTCCTTCTTCGCTGTTTTTCTTTCTATCTGTGCCTTTACCTCTGTTTCTTCTTTTTCTCTTTTTCCTCTCCCCTGCCATTTTTCCGTTCCTCACGCTTATCACAGGCGAATTTTCGATACTCTGCCGGAAGCAGTCCGGAATAAATCATTGAGGAAAGCGTTCTTTCAAATTCTTCCTCCGAAATCTCCGGCGAGGCAAGACTTGTCAATACCCGCTCCACCTCCTGCTGATATTCCTTCAAGCTGAGAATCCCGTCTTTCCATAAAAAAGAGCCTACAAACAGTTCTTTATAGTGGGGACTGATATTTTCCCCCTGTAGTCGCCGTTCCTGCAGCTCAATCCGGAATGAAAACAGTTTCTTCAATTCATTGACCGATGGCGCTGAAAACTTAATCTCCTCATCCAGCACATACAGATTTTTTAGAAGCACTGTCCGTCCGCCGATTTCCTTTTTGTGATACCGTGGCAGATACGGCGTAAACAGCTTATTCATTACGCCTGATTCTCTCAGCTCCACATACTCACCTGCTGCCCGGACCGCAATTCCCCTCTCTGCCTCCATCACCTGCAGCGCAGAAAGCGGACGTTCTATCATACGGGGTCTTCGTTCAATCAGCAGTATTTTCAGTTTGCCATCCTCTTTCCATGCAAAGCCCGGTGCCTGTCTGATATGCTCCGGAATGCAAAGGTCTATGATGATCGGTACATGCTCCTGCTTTACCTTATAGCGCACCAAAAGCCTTTTTAATTTTTCTTCCGTCATGTTCGCAAGCGCATTTCCGCGGAACTCCCTTTCATCCTCCTCTGCCCTGTCTTTTGCCTGAACTTCCAGCTCTTCCGGAGTCTTTTTTCCGTTTCGTTTTTTTGCCAGCCTCTTCTGTCTCTTTTCCGCCTTCAGACGTGCAAGCTCTGCCTGCAGCTCTGCCGGATTCATGGCGTTTCGCTCTGCATTGTCCTTCACAACTGCAAGCCTTACATCCTTTGCCAGCGCAGCAGTAATCAGAAGCGTTGCCGCTGCACCAACCCAGAACAGAAGCGAATGTGTTATCAGTGCCGCTGCAAGCAGTCCCACGGAAGCAATTCCCAGCGCTCCCACTGTCACAAGAAAGCCTTTCGTGCGGTTATCCCCGTACCGCAGCGTATTCCATATATTCCGAAGCATCCGGCTTCCCCCTCTCTCCTTTGTACTCCCGTCATCTCACCGTCAGGTCATAAAGCACTACTTCGCCCTTTGTCAGGGATTCCCGTACCAAAATCGTCCGTTGGTTTGCCGACCCCTTAAACCGCAGCTTCAGGCTTTTCTGCTCTTCGATAAACTCTCCGTCCACTAAAACGTCAATATAAGAAAGCAGCTCTTTTGTTACCTCCCATTCCCGGTACATATAGCCGGTAATGTCCTTTTCAAAATCATAGCCGGAAAAAGCCCAGATATCCTTCTCAGGAAATCTCTTTCTTACTTCCCTTACAAACGGAAGAAGCGCCCTCTGATTTTCCCGTTCAAAGGGCTCTCCTCCCAAAAGCGTAAGACCTCTGACATAGGGCTTGTCCAGATAAGAAAACAGCTTTTCCTGCACTTCCTCCGTAAAGGGCTTTCCGTAAGAGAAATCCCATGCCTCTTTATTGAAACAGTTCTTGCAGCCATGCGTACAGCCACTGACAAACAGAGATACCCTGACTCCCGGTCCGTTTGCTATATCATACTGCTTGATATCCGCATAATTCATACTTGCTCCTTCTGCTTATCAGATGTGTAGCACACGGGAATTGATTTCCTTTGTTTTTCCCACGTTCCAGAAATTTTCTCCAAGATAGCCGCAGGTTCTTCTGGTCACATTCATTTTGGAATGATCCTTATTTCCGCACTGCGGGCATTCCCATTCCAAATTCTCGTTAATTACAATCTCACCGTCAAAGCCGCATACATGACAATAATCCGATTTTGTATTAAACTCCGCATACTGAATATGATCATAAATATAACGCACCAGTTCCTCAAGTGCCTCTAAATTATGGCGCATATTTGGTATCTCCACATAGGAAATGGCACCGCCGGAAGAAACCACCTGAAATTTTGCTTCAAAATCAAACTTCGAGAATGCGTCAATTTTTTCCCGTACATCCACATGATAGGAATTGGTATAATATCCTTTATCTGTAATATCC
>CAZCON010000222.1:0-3540 GCA_964500085.1 uncultured Lachnospiraceae bacterium | reverse complement strand
ATCGCATACTCTCCCGCCGCAATCCCATGCGGATTTTCCGCCACAATGTCCTCTACCTTTCTGCAAAAGCCGCTCCGGTGATAGAGCCCTGTCAAATCATCAAACTCTGCGCGCCGTCGAAGAGCTTCCTTTTCCAACATCTCTTCATCAATATCCGTAAAGGTCATCATAATTTCTGTTTTCGGCACGGTGACAATAAAACCGACACGATACCATTTTCCGACAAGCCCTCCATTTCGAATAAAAAACTCCTCAAAATACGCCTTTTTGGTATCTGTCAGGGACAGTTCCGCCAAAACCGTATGAAACCGCTTTGCCGTTTCCTTTGAAACCAACCCTTCCTCTTCCATTCTCTTCCATAACGATCGTTTTTCACCCACCGGAATAAACTGCTCTGCAAATAATGGCGAACTGCTGAACTGTCCACTATTACAGTCATACATCACAAGCAGACTTTCCCCCTGAATTTCCATAAGTATCTCCTTCCTATTTATCAAAAACGCTTCTCTCGATTATCCTTTTGCGGGTGCCACACCAAGCTTCCGCAAAGTCTTGCAGTAAAGCAACAGACCAATTCCTCCGGACAGGGTTTCCGATACCGGGAAAGCAAGCCATGCGTAATCCAACCCAATTCTGGAAAACAGCCAAAAGGTCGGTATCAGACAGAATATCTGCCGCGTCAATGACAGTAGAAGACTCGCCACTCCATTTCCGATAGCCTGAAAAAACACCGGAAGCATCAGTGCAAATACTGCTGAAATAAAACCGCAGCCGATAATCGGGAAGGCCACTCCTCCGATGGTATGTACCAAGGCGCTGTCTGAAAACAGAGAAATCAGCTGCTCCGGGAAAAACACAAAGCAGATGATACCCGCTACCATAAATACTGCCGAAATCAAAAAGGAGGTGTTCATTACCCTCTTACAGCGGTCATAGCTTCCCCGGACAAAATTGTAGCTTAACACCGGAACAATACAGGTCTGCAGACCGATTAACGGAATAAAAAAGAACGACTGCAATTTGTAATAAAGCCCCAAGACAGTCACAGCCGCATCAGAAAAGCCTGCCAGTATCATATTCAGCGCCACGATATACACCGTATATAACGCCTGCATCAAAATTGAAGAATAACCAAACCAATAAATCTTTTTCACATAATATCCGATTTCCTTTAAGGCTGGCGGTCTTTTTGCCCCCCTGATTCCGGTAATTACCGCTGCCGCGAGCTGACCCGCAACCGTGGCATATGCTGCTCCTGCCACGCCAAAGGCCGGAATAACGCCAACGCCCCAGATTAGCACCGGATCAAGAATCATATTTACTACTGCTCCGGCAATCTGTGCAAGCATCGGTAAACGCATATTTCCTTTTGACTGATGTACCTTTGTCCAGTTTCCCTCCAGAAAAACGCCTAAGCTTCCTACACAGACGATGGTTCCATAGGTCACTCCGTATTCAATTGCCTGCGCTGAGGAGGCAGAGGTACTCACATAGGTTCGCATCAGCACCGCAGAGATTACGGCAAACACTGCCCATGTAATAAGCGACAGCACCATCCCCGCTCCGGCGGCCTTGTCTGCCTTATCCGTCCTTCCCTTTGCATACTGACGCGACATATAGGTATTTACTCCAACGCCGGTTCCCACTGCAAATGCAATCATAATCAGCTGCAACGGATAAATGACGGTCAGAGCCGTCAGGGCATCCTCCGAAAACTTTCCTACAAAATAGCTGTCCACAATATTATACAATGCCTGAATCAATTGCGCCAGCATGACCGGCGGCGCAATTTTAAGAAGTACCCTTCCCACCTTTTCCGTTCCGAAAAAACTACTGTCCGCTTCCATACCGCTACATCATTTCCTCCATCGCGTCAAACTGTCTTCCTACAGGTTCAGACCCTTTGCCTCATCACAGCCAAGGTGTGCATTCAGACACTGAATTGCAGCACCGGAGGCTCCCTTACCAAGATTATCAAACTGAGAAATCACGACAATACGCTCCTCATTTCCGGTAACATAAAGCTTCAGACCATCCCAGCCTGACAAACCATTTCCTGCAATAAAACCGCTTGCTGCGACTGCATCCTCCGGAGTGCTTACCCTGATAAATTTTTCATTCCTGTAATACTCTGCATAATACGCAAGCAGAGATTCCGGCGTTTCCTTCTTGGAAAGCATATCTGCATACAGCTGTACGGTCACAACCATGCCGCTGTAATAATCATCAATAATCGGTGAAAACAGCGGCGCACGCTCAAGTCCCGTAACCGCCTTCATTTCCTTTAAATGCTTGTGCTGCTGGGTCAGTGCATACACTCTTCCGGCGCTAAGCTCCTCCGGTCTGTCTCCGTTTTCATACACTGCAATCGTTTTCTTGCCTGCCCCGCTGTAGCCGGACAGCGCAAAACAGCTTACCGGATAGGTCTTCGGCAGAATACCGCCCCTTACCAGCGGATAAATCAGCGAAATGAAGCCCGACGCATAACAGCCCGGCACAGCGATACGCCTGCTTTTCCGGACAGCCTCCCTGTGCTCTGCAGAAAGCTCCGGAAAACCGTAAGCCCAGCCCGGTTCCGTACGGTGGGCTGTAGACGCATCGATAATTACAACCTTCTCATTTTCCACAAAGGAAACCGCCTCCCGTGCCGCTGCATCCGGCAGGCAAAGAAAGGTGACATCCGAGGCGTTAATCAGCTTTTTTCTCTCCTCCGGATCTTTTCTAAGCTCCGGAGCAATTCTCATGATTTCAATATCATCGCGATTCTGAAAACGCTCATATATTCGCAGTCCGGTGGTCCCTTCGCTTCCATCAATAAACACCTTAGTCTTCATAGCAACTTCTCCTTTTTCTTTCATTTGTCACCCATATCATTCTACGCGCATAGAATTTCTTTTCACACTCGCACTTTTGGCACTCCAAAAGGCTTATTATAATCATACCATATTTTCGAAATATGGCAAGAGTCATCCCGCGCTCTGTTGACTTTTTTCTTTTCCTGCCTATAATAAGTCTTATGTGAGAAGAAGGGAGACCGGCAGTTATGAAGAATGCAGGTGAATTAAGGGAAATCTGGGAAGCAGAAGAAGCCGTCGCGCACATCAGGGGGTGGGATTTTTCCCACAGCAACGGAAGGTTTCGGTCCGAAGAGGACGATATGCCTTGTGTTAAATCGTCACGGCTCTTATGAGCCAAAAGAAATCTACCGTATCCTAAAGCCGGGTGGACTTTTTATCACCCAGCAGGTCGGTGAGGACAATGACCGGGAATTCACTCATCTCCGTTCCGGCAAAGCCGTTCTTCGCGAAATACAATCATGACTTCCGCAAATAGCTCAGTGAAAAAAGGGCGATGGACAGTGTCTTTTCTATACAAAATTTAAGGGCTGCCGAAGCAGCCCTCCAAAATCTTAAGCCCTGTTTACAGAACCGAACAGTTCCATCTTTTCCTTAACGGTTGCCTTAATTGCCTCAAAGCCCGGTGCAAGAAGCTTTCTCGGATCAAAGCCCTTACCCTCTAAGTCCTTACCAGCCTCGATGT
>CAZCON010000221.1:0-3553 GCA_964500085.1 uncultured Lachnospiraceae bacterium | reverse complement strand
GTTCTTTCTTCGACAGCTCCGGCACAATTTTCTGTTTTCTTTTAGTTCTCTCTAAAAATCATTTTACAAAAATTATAAATTCCGCTGGTAATCGCCGGTTCTCCGTGATCCGAGCCCGGAATTTCCCACCAGATATGATCTACCTGATTCGTCAGCAGGATGTTGTGATAGCTTAACGGGAAGGTTCCTACCACACTGTCCTTATCACCGCTGCAAATCATAAGAAGATAAGGACTTTCCTCCGTAAACACAAGCTCCTCCTCCGTATACTGCCCCGGATGTACGGTAGCCCAGTCCTGCCCCGGTGTCAATCCCGGTGCCGGTGCAATTGCGCCTACATAACCAAATAAATCCGGTCTTGCAAATCCAATTGCAAGCGACTCGCGTCCTCCCATGGAAAACCCGATAATCGCCGTGTTTCCCTTTCCCTCTGCTACCGAATAGTTTTCTTTCATAAACGGCATCAGGTCGGTTACAAGATCATTGATAAAATTGTCATAGGCCGCCATATTTTCTGCGTCAATTGCCGTACACGCGTCCTTTGTTTTACTTGCATACATATATGGAAATACAAGAATCATGTCCTCAGCAAGCCCCTTTGCCATCATATTGCCGACCGTAACCCGCAGCCCGCTGTTTCCATCGCCAAGCATTGATGTCTCATTTCCAAAAATGCCATGCAGCACATAAAGCACCGGATACTCCTTTTCTTCCGTATAACCGTCCGGTAACAGCACAATTACATTTCTGTCCTTTTCACAGGTTGTGGAATAATAGCTTGTCCTGACTATTTTCCCATACTCCACATCCACCTTCTTTACCTGATAAGTCGCAGGGCAGGTGATTTCCACTGCCATCTGTCCCATTTTGCTTTCATCAGCCGGAGTTCCCGATATGACTTCTGCCTCCGGTGTGGTGACTGTACTCTCTTGGGAAACCGTTTCGCCGGCCATCATTTTTTTCGTTTCCTCCGACAATTCTGCTTTTACTGTTGGGGACGGTATTCCCGGTGTTTCTTCTTTCTTATCGCAACCTGCCGCAAGCAAAGCTCCGCAAACACACAACATAGCAACACATCCTTTTTTCCAAAATTCTTTTTTCATCAATTTTCTTTCCTCCGTAAATATTCCGTAAATACAGGGAATTTGCAACGCAATGAAATAATTCATGTATCAGCCGGAGCAAAAATGCCTATGCCACTGCGTCCATCTGCATTATATGCTACAATTATATTTTGCCATTTTCATTTCGTCAACTGATTTTCAAAAAAAGATTGAGTTATTTTTCTAACTAATCTATAATCTAATTAGAGCACAATTTTATTAGAATCACCATTTAGTTATTTATTACAAGAAACGGAGGAAAAACTATGTGTCATCCAACCCTACCCGGTCTGCTTCCGCCACTCGGCTGGAACTCCTGGAACACCTTTACATGGGATATTAACGAAACTTTAATCAAACAGATTGCCGACAGCTTCATAACCGAGGGCTACAAGGCCGCAGGCTATGAATATATTGTAATTGATGATTGCTGGAGTCTGAAAGAGCGTGACAGGAACGGCAACCTTGTTGCTGACCCGGCAAAATTTCCAAGCGGCATAAAAGCGCTTTCTGATTATCTTCATGAAAAGGGCTTAAAGCTCGGTATCTATTCCTGTGCCGGCACCCATACCTGCGCCGGCTATCCCGGCAGCTTTGAGCATGAATTTCAGGATGCACGGCAGTTTGCAGCATGGGGCATTGACTATTTGAAATACGACTATTGCTTTAAACCGCGGCAAATCAGCGGAGAGCTTTTGTACAAACGTATGGGGCTTGCCCTGAAAAATTGTGGTAGAAACATTCTGTTTTCCGCCTGCAACTGGGGCGAGGACAATGTCTATCAGTGGATTCGCGAATCCGGCGCCCATATGTACCGCTCTACCCCGGACATTCAGGACAACTGGGACTCTGTGAAAACACTTGCGCTCTCTCAGCTTGAGAAAGAATGTTACACCGGAAATTATTGCCACAATGACATGGATATGCTGATTGTAGGTATGTACGGCGGAAGCAATAACGACTGGATTAACCACAAAATCGGCGGCTGTACTGACACCGAATATAAGACCCATTTTTCCCTTTGGGCAATCATGGGTTCACCTTTGATGATTGGCTGTGACATCCGAAGCGCAAACAAAGAAACAAAAAATATTCTGTTAAACAAGGACCTGCTTGCAATCAATCAGGACATGGAATGCCGCGGTGCCTACCGTATTAAGCCGGAGCCCCAGTGGTTTCACGGTTACGACGCTTTCATGCTGGTAAAACATCTGGCGAACGGCGAGATTGCCATCGGCTTTTTCAACCTCGGAGAAGGAACCCGCGAGCTTCCGCTGCTTTTCTGGGATATAGGAATTCCCTATGCCTCCGGCACTGCCCTCTCCCTGTACGATTGTTGGGAACATAAAGAGCTGGGAAGCTTTACGGAACGTTTTGCCCCGACCGTTGCCTCCCATGACTGCATGGTTGTCCGCGCAAGGGTGGTAGAACGATGAAGTCCTATCTTTTTTCCGCAGACTCGCTACAGCAAGAGACGACTCCTACCGCACAGGACTCCGGAGCTCTGTGTACCAGCTGCCATGCTTCTCTTTCCGCTGACGACAAGGCCATTTACATGAAGCTGGTTTCACGCACTGCCACATCGTTCCTCTGTATCGACTGTCTCGGCAGGAAGCTCGGCTGCGGCAGGAAACCGATTGAGGAACGGATACGCTATTACAGGGAATCCGGAAATTGTACGCTGTTTCGCTAGTTATTTGCGACCAATAGAAAGCCAAACAACAGCCCCAAAGCTTTGACAACGCATTCCGCAAACAGCTGTCAAGTCTTTGGGGCTTCACTTATTTCTTCTTATACTGTAACCTGCTCCAACGCCTGCTGCAAATCTGCAATCAGGTCGTCTACATTCTCGATACCGACAGAAAGACGAATGAGGTCCGTCGCTACACCTGCCTCCGCAAGCTGCTCGTCCGTCAACTGACGATGCGTATGGCTTGCCGGGTGAAGCAGACAGGTCTTTGCATCTGCCACATGGGTTACAATAGAGGCAAACTTCAGAGAATCCATAAACTTAATAGACGCCTCTCTGCCACCCTTGATGCCAAAGGCAAGCACGCCGCAAGTGCCCTTTGGCATATACTTTTTTGCAAGGTCATGATACACATCCCCCTCAAGGTCTGCATAATGCACCCAAGCCACCTTTTCCTGCGCCTGTAAGAACTTTGCCACTGCAAGCGCATTCTGGCAGTGACGCTCCATGCGAAGATGCAGGGACTCTAAGCCGAGGTTTAAATAAAACGCATTCTGCGGAGACTGAATGGAGCCAAAATCTCTCATCAGCTGTGCGGTTGCCTTGGTAATGTAAGCTCCCTTCCCAAAACGCTCTGCGTAAGTAATGCCGTGATAAGAAGCATCCGGTGTGGTAAGTCCCGGACACTTGTCTGCATGTGCCATCCAATCAAAGTTTCCGCTGTCTACGATACATCCGCCTACGGTTACAGCTTGACCGT
>CAZCON010000220.1:0-3562 GCA_964500085.1 uncultured Lachnospiraceae bacterium | reverse complement strand
GGGGTATAGTTTGTTTCCATGACATTTGCATTTTTTGAAAAGGGAACGGTGTCTCGCCAGAGAAGAAAAAAGGCAGTTCTGGCAGACACGGCTCCCTTTTTGTTTGGAATTCATCGGTTATCGTATGATTCGAATCATAAATGCAGGCGATTGCGGCGGAATGCTGGCAGTCATAAAAGCAGCATGCTCTACGCGGACACGGAGACCCGGAAACAGGTCGGACAGAGAAATACTTCTGCCAATCGGGTCAAGAATTCTGGTTTCCGGTGTAATGTTGAAACGTACAATGGAAGACGGGTTTGCGTCGCTGATGGTTCGGATAAATTGTTCTCTTGTATTGATTTCCAAGATGCGTCCGACGGTGGTGGCAAAGGTCGGTTGCCTGCTTTTGACGCGGATTTGAAATGCCTGTGCCTGTGGCGGAAGGCTCCGGGTCATGTTTTGTGAAAATACGGCATCAATAATCATACCGGGTTCAAGGTCTCTTGCCGGAATATTTCTTCCCCGTTCGTCCCGGATGGCCGTGTCCCTGCTGACAATGAGAACGACTTCGTTTTGAACGCGACAGGTGGAGCAGTCGCGATAGGAGATTGTGACAAGGGTGTTGCCCCGGCTTGTTGCAATATTTTGTATGACGGCATCCGTAACGCGGGCGTTGTTGTGAAACCGGGAGTCAGCACCGGACTGAAAGTATTCATGAGCTTCAAAATCTTCCATATAGTTAACCCTCCGTAGGGTGGCTTTTCTTATTATATTATGTGGAAAGAGAGGGGGGCGTGACGCTCTACGGGATACCCGTATAGTAAATTGCCGGAGCAGGACTCATCTTGCGTTTGAAAGAGGGTTGAGGTTCATAAAAAAATTGACTTCTGCGAAAAAAAACTCTTGTCAGCTTGAAAAAATGGAGTTATAATAAGGCGTAATATTTGTTGGACGGATTGTATTTTTGTATACAACCCTAACTAAGACGGAAAGCAGAGGTAGTCAGATGGAAAGACGAGTAGGTACTGTTTCTAGAGGTGTGCGTTGTCCGATTATCCGTGAGGGAGATGACCTTGCGAAAATCGTAGTGGATAGCGTACTTGGCGCGGCTGAGTCCGAGGGCTTTGAGATGAGAGATAAGGACGTTATCTCCATTACCGAGTCCATCGTAGCAAGAGCGCAGGGAAATTATGCGTCCGTAGAGGATATTGCAGCGGATGTAAAGGCAAAGCTTGGTGGAGAGACCATCGGCGTTATCTTCCCGATTCTGTCCCGAAATCGTTTTGCTATCTGTTTGAAGGGAATTGCCATGGGCGCAAAGAAGGTAGTTTTGATGTTAAGCTATCCGAGCGACGAGGTTGGTAATGCACTGCTGACCTACGACCAGCTGGATGAGAAGGGCATCAATCCGTACAGCGATGTGCTGACCCTTGCAAAGTATCGTGAGCTGTTTGGCGAGAATAAGCATGAGTTTACCGGCGTGGATTATGTTGATTATTATGCAAATATTATTAAGGAAGCTGGCGCAGAGGTAGAAGTTATCTTTGCAAATCAGGCAAAGGCAATTCTCGATTACGCTGATTGCATCCTTACCTGTGATATTCATACCAGAGTTCGTACGAAGCGTATCCTAAAGGCGGCAGGCGCAAAGGTTGTCTGCGGTTTGGATGATATCATGACGGCTTCCGTAAACGGCAGCGGTTTTAATGAAAAGTATGGTTTGCTTGGCTCTAACAAGGCAACCGAGGATAAGATTAAGCTGTTTCCACAGGCTTGTCAGGGACTAGTAGAGGATATTCAAAAGCGCGTATTAGACAAGACAGGTAAGCACGTAGAGGTTATGGTATACGGTGATGGCGCATTTAAGGATCCGCAGGGTAAGATTTGGGAGCTTGCAGACCCGGTAGTTTCTCCGGCATTTACCGCAGGTCTTGTAGGTACACCGAACGAGTTAAAGTTAAAATATCTTGCAGACAATGATTTTAAGAATCTAAATGGTGCAGAGTTAAAGGCTGCAATTGAGAATAGCATTAAGGCAAAGGACGGCAACCTGGTAGGTAACATGGCTTCTCAGGGAACGACGCCGAGACAGTTAACCGATCTCATCGGTTCCTTGTGTGACTTAACCAGCGGTTCCGGTGACAAGGGAACCCCGGTTGTATTGGTACAGGGCTATTTCGATAACTATACTGACTAATCTTGAAGAAAAGGAGCAGCGTTTTATGAAGCAGGATATGATTGTTATTTTAGACCTTGGCAGCACCGAAAACACCGTGCTTGCTCGTGCTATTCGTGACCTTGGCGTATACAGCGAAATTCATCCGCATGATATCACCGTAGCGGAGTTAAAGGCACTGAACAACGTAAAAGGTATTGTATTAAACGGTGGTGAGAACCGGGTGGTAGACGGCGTGGAAGTAAAGGTAAAGGATGAAATTTACAGCCTCGGACTTCCGATGATTTCCGTGGATTGTCCGTCCGCAAAGTGTGATACCAGGTATGACACCCTTCCGGGCGAAGATGTGTTAAAGGCATTCTTATTCGATACCTGTAAGGCAGAAGCTAACTGGAATATGAAGAACTTCGTAGCCGACCAGGTGGAAATTGTTCGTAAGCAGGTAGGCGACAAGAAGGTGCTTCTTGCCCTGTCCGGCGGTGTAGATTCTTCCGTAGTTGCAGCATTGTTGTTAAAGGCAATCGGCAGCCAGTTGACCTGTGTTCACGTAAACCATGGTCTCATGAGAAAGAATGAGTCTGAAAACGTAATAGAAGTATTCAAGAATCAGTTAAATGCAAATTTAGTATATGTGGATGCAACGGACCGTTTCTTGGACAAGCTTGCCGGTGTGGCTGATCCGGAGCAGAAGAGAAAGATTATCGGTGGCGAATTCATCCGTGTCTTTGAAGAAGAGGCTCGTAAGTTAGATGGCATTGACTTCCTTGGGCAGGGTACCATTTACCCAGATATCATCGAGTCCGGCACCAAGACCGCAAAGGCTGTAAAGTCCCATCACAACGTAGGCGGTTTGCCGGAGGATTTACAGTTCGAGCTTGTTGAGCCGCTGGCACAGCTCTTCAAGGATGAGGTGCGTGCCTGTGGTATTGAGCTTGGTCTCCCGGCTGAGATGGTATACCGTCAGCCGTTCCCAGGTCCGGGGCTCGGTGTAAGATGTCTTGGCGCAATTACCCGTGAGCGTCTGGGAGCACTTCGTGAAGCCGATGCCATCCTTCGTGATGAATTTGCAAAGGCAGGTCTTGATAAGAAGGTATGGCAGTATTTCACTGTAGTACCGGATTTCAAGGCAGTCGGTGTGCGTGATAACGCCCGCAGCATGGGGTATATGTGTGTTATCCGTGCCGTAAACACCGTAGACGCTATGACCGCAACCATTGAGAGAGTGGATTATGACCTCTTAGAGAAGATTGCAGATAGAATCACGGCGGAAGTACCGAGCATCAACCGCGTGGTGTATGAGGTAACGAAGAAGCCGGTAGCGACGATTGAGTTTGAGTAAGGAGTAGGGTCAAAAAAGTCCAGTGTTTATGCGACTTCCAAACAAATTTGTTTAAGCGCTGGCAA
>CAZCON010000219.1:0-3562 GCA_964500085.1 uncultured Lachnospiraceae bacterium | reverse complement strand
TTGCAGCAGAGGTTGCAGCGCAGATGGGAATGTAATGCAACATTTGCATTAGGTAAAGAGTAAAATTTTAGAGACTCTGAAACCATGAAATTCGCTTGCTTTGCGAGTTTATTGGATTTGGGGTCTCTTTTTAAAATAAAGGAGCCAAGCGTTGCATAAGTGCGCTATGAATGCTTTAGCAGCATTTGCGGTGGTGGAAATAAACTTTTCACTTCAGTATTGAGAAAAAATGAGCGCGCATTATTGACAAATATCCTGCGGAAACTTATAATTGTCAATAGCTATGTGCGTGAAAACGACAATAACGCACGAAAGGAGAGTTATAACAGTGAAAAAACACGGCTTAAATGATTTGAGAAGAATGTATTTGGAGTTTTTTGAGAGCAAGGGTCATCTTCGTTTGAAGAGCTTTTCTCTTATTCCGCATAATGATAAAAGCTTATTACTAATCAATTCCGGTATGGCACCGATGAAGCCTTATTTTACGGGACAGGAGATTCCACCGAGAACGCGTGTCACGACCTGCCAGAAGTGTATTCGTACCGGTGATATCGAAAATGTTGGTAAGACCGCAAGACATCTTACCTTTTTTGAGATGCTTGGAAACTTTTCCTTTGGTGATTACTTTAAAACCGAGGCGATTCACTGGTCCTGGGAGTTTTTGACCGAGCATGTAGGTATGGAGCCGGAGCGTTTGTATCCGTCTATTTACTGTGAGGATGAGGAAGCATTCCGTATCTGGACCGAAGAGGTTGGAGTACCGGCTGAGCGTATTACCCGTTTCTACCGCGATGAGAATGGGGATTGCGATAATTTCTGGGAGCATGGAGCAGGTCCGTGCGGCCCGTGCTCCGAGATTTACTATGACCGTGGGGAAAAGTATGGTTGCGGTCGTCCGGATTGTAAGGTAGGCTGTGAGTGCGACCGCTTTATGGAGGTTTGGAATAACGTATTTACCCAGTTTGAGAGCGATGGAAACCATCATTATACCGAGCTTACCCAGAAGAATATCGATACCGGTATGGGCTTAGAGCGTCTTGCCGTAGTTGTGCAGGATGTAGATTCCGTATTTGATGTAGATACCATGAAAGCGATTCGTGATAAGGTTTGCGAGATGGCAGGGGCAGTTTATATGACGGATAAGAAGAAGGATGAGTCCATTCGCCTTATTACCGACCATATCCGTTCCGTTACCTTTATGACCTCGGACGGTATTATTCCGTCTAACGAGGGGCGTGGTTATGTATTGCGAAGACTGCTCCGCCGTGCGGCACGTCACGGAAGACTTCTTGGAATTCAGGGACTGTTTCTTGCAAAGCTTTGTGAGACGGTAATTGCAGAGTCCAAGGACGGTTATCCGGAGTTAGAGGAAAAGAAGGAGTACATTTTAAAGGTACTTACCTTAGAGGAAGAGAAGTTTAATAAGACCATTGATCAGGGACTGTCCATTCTCTCTGAGATGGAGGAGCTGGCAACCGCAGCCGGAAAGAAAATGCTGTCCGGTGAGGATGCGTTTAAGCTTTACGATACCTACGGCTTTCCGATTGACTTAACCGAGGAAATTCTTGCGGAAAAGGGCTTTACCGTTGATATGGATGGCTTTAAAAGGGCAATGGAGGTGCAGAAGGAGACGGCAAGAAATGCCCGTGCGGTGACGAACTATATGGGTGCGGATGCCACGGTTTACGATGAAATTGACGCGGCAATTACCAGCACCTTTGTCGGATATGACAAGAGCAGCGCGGCTTCTAGGATTACGGTGCTCACTACGGAGACGGAAATCGTGAAGGAAGTGGTTGCAGGGCAGAATGCAACCGTTATCGTGGACGAGACTCCGTTCTATGCAACAATGGGCGGTCAGATTGCAGATTTGGGACAGATTACAAAGGAGGGCGCGGTATTTACCGTAACCGATACCATAAAGCTAAAAGGCGGCAAAATCGGTCATGTAGGTGTAGTTGAGAGCGGTATGTTTGCCGTTGGCGATACCGTTACTCTGACGATTGACAGTGCAAGAAGAAGTGCCATTGGTAAGAATCACAGTGCGACGCACCTGTTACAGGAGGCGCTGCGCCAGGTGCTTGGTTCTCATGTAGAGCAGGCAGGCTCTTTGGTAACACCAGAGCGTTTACGGTTTGACTTTACGCATTTTTCCGCGATGACAAAGGAAGAGCTTGCAAAGGTAGAAGCGATTGTAAATGAGCAGATTGCGGCAAACCTTCCGATTGAGATGAAGGAAATGAATATCGAAGAAGCAAGAAAGACCGGCGCAAAGGCATTGTTTGGTGAAAAGTACGGTGATGTGGTACGCGTCGTATCCATGGGCGAGTTCTCCAAGGAATTCTGTGGTGGTACGCATGTAGGGAATACCGGTGTGATTTCTGTATTTAAGATTTTATCCGAGTCCGGTATCGCAGCCGGCGTAAGACGTATCGAGGCAATTACGGCAGATGGCGTATTTGCATATTATAAGACAATAGAAGAAGAGCTTCATGCGGCGGCAAAGGCTGCAAAGGCAGAACCGGCAGCTCTTGTAAAGAAGATTGAAGCAATGCAGGAGGAGTTAAAGGCAGCTCATTCGGAGAATGAGAAGTTAAAGGCAAAGCTTGCAAATGCTTCCCTTGGCGATGTGATGAGTCATGTTCAGGAAATCGGCGGCGTGAAGGTGCTGGCGGCGAAGGTGCCGGAGATGGATATGAACGGCATCCGCAGCCTTGGTGACAGCTTAAAGGAAAAGCTTGGGGAAGGTGTACTTTTACTTGCTTCTGCCTTTGATGGGAAAGTAAACCTGATTGCGATGGCAACGGAAGCTGCGATGGCAAAGGGTGCCCATGCCGGAAATCTGATTAAAGAAGTTGCAGCATGTGTCGGCGGCGGCGGCGGCGGTCGTCCGAACATGGCACAGGCAGGCGGAAAGAATCCGGCAGGAATTGAGGATGCGATTGCAAAGGCAGTTGAGGTATTGAAAGGACAAATAAAATAGAGCTTGCGAAAGGAAAGGAATTCTGTATGAGGAAGAAAAAAGTTTTTTCTTCTTGTAAGGGATGGAAGCTTATGCTGCCGTTTTTTCTCTTATGTATGACAGGATGTGCATGGGAAAACGGGAAGCAGTCTGCAAATGAAATATCTGATGTGCCCCCGACCTCCGTTTCGCCGGAGTACAAGGAAGAAGAACCGGACGGCTTAGAAAAAATCACTCCAAAAACCGCCGTAAGCAATCTTGAAATAGGAGATGGAGAGGTAGTCTGCGGTAGCTTTGATAACAGCAGACAATACTTGGAGGTAAGCTGTAGGGCAGAAGACGGCGAGAAGGTGTTGTATATAAATGGAGAAAAGCAGTTTTCTGTTTCGGCAGGTTTGTGTAAGCGTTGGTGTCGGCGGTGCATCAGGTAATCGGAGTATGTATCTTTCAGAGGATGCGGGAGAAACCTGGCGAGCGGTTGAAAAGTAGCCCGCCTGTTTGGATTTAGTTTCATAAATTTTCATAAATTTTTCCTGCAAATATAAAATTTTGTATTGACGAATGGAATTTTTATGTTATAATCAATGTAGTGCTATAAAA
>CAZCON010000218.1:0-3570 GCA_964500085.1 uncultured Lachnospiraceae bacterium | reverse complement strand
GGACAGAACACTGGAGGAAAAGGATATTACGACAGTAATGGATAAGATTTTAAAGGGACTTTCTGCACTCGGAATTGAGCTCAGAAAATAAGGATTATAAAGGAAAGCAGCAGCCGCTTCGAAAAAATTTATTCGGAGCGGCTGCTGCTTTTAATTATGGAAGTTTGCGGTAACGGTTGTTTTGCTTTATTGAAAGATTATATTGTAAGAAAAAGGGACGTTATTCTTGACGGATATTATGGGAAATGCTATGATAATAACAGAGATTAAGTGAATGGCCATGGTGAATTTTTGCGGTATGGCTTTAAACGTGAGAAGAATGTTCGAGGGGGACAGGTTCATAAAAAAATGGTTTGGAAGCCATGGAAAAGCTGCGAAGCTTGGTTTGCTTTTAGAAACTGCAGTGTTGACCATTGCAGCGGTTGCGATTGTTTTTATTGTTCTTCAAAAGGAAGAAGAATATCGTAATATTCGAGTGAATGAAGTGCAGGGGACGGTGCTGGTAAATCGCGAAGGAATGGAAGAAATGCTGGCATATGAGAATATGAATCTGATTTCGGGAGACGAGATTATAACGGAAAAAGGTGCACGGATTACGCTGCGTTTAGATAACGATGCAACGGTACTTTGCAAGGTTACAGGAATTGAGGCGGCAAAGCGTGCGGTAGATTTTTTGAAAAAATGGTAAAAATATGGTTTCTCATATAAAAAATATGCTATATTTTGTGTGGGAGGGTTATTTTTTGAGAAAGCTTGACCGATATATTGCGTAGAGACCATGAAACAGGGAGGTAGGCTTATGAAAAAACGGAAGAAGCTTTTCCATAGATATTTGATTGCCTTTGTTTTTTGTGCATTCTTTTTGCCTGGAATTAGAGAAGGGATACCGGTAGAGGCAGCCACTACCATGGGCTATCAGTTTGATTTTAATGCAGCGGATGTACAGTCCGGCTCCGAAATCGAGCTAAGAACCCTGAATGCGTTTCTCGGTGTGGAACCGAAGAATTCCACGGAGGGCCTGTCGACGACTGCTACAGTTTCCTTTTACAGCTCCGAAGAGAGTGTTGTAGTTTGTGAAAATACGGGAATACAGGGTATGACAAAGCTGGTTCGTAAGGGACCGGGATATTCCACCATTACGGCGGTGGTTTCCGATGGCGGATATAATTTTTCCATCAGCTGTCTGGTTAAGGTGGATTTGCAGATTACAGGTACGAATTTTTCTACCATTGACTATGCAGGACACCGGATTCTGAAGTTGGATGAAATCGGAGCGTCCAAACGCATCGTGCTAAAATATGTGGATGAAAATGAATTCGAAAATACATTGGTAGACTGGACCTCCTCGAATGAACTGGTTGCCACGGTAGACAGATATGGTAAAGTTACGGCAGTGGGTGCCGGTTCGGCAGAAATTACCGTGACGACGCAGACGGTTGCAGGAAATTCGAGGGCACTGGTGCGGTCAGCCACGGTTGTAGTGGCACCGGTCGGCTCTTTTACAGAGGCAGAGAATTATGCTGGTTATCAGGATAGGATTTCCATGGAAACACGGAAAGATAATTTTATGATTTATGTAAACGGACAGTCTGCCGCGAATCTGGTATGGAAGGTTTCCCAGCTGGTTACAGTCAGGGGAACGGCAACGGAGAGAGAGCTTTCTGCCAATAGTGATGTGCTTAAGTATGCAATTAATGAATACAGCGGAAGTGTGAATTTTACCGGAGTAAAGGCCGGTACCTACGTTGTGCGTGCCTATACAAGCAGGGAGTATATGGGAAATAGCGCAATTCCGAGCTTTGAGGCGAAGATTGTGGTACTGTTTGATTTGTCGGACAGAGTGCTGCTTATGAATGTGGGAGACACCTACAATATTGTTGAAAATTCTAATATTCCGATGGCAGACCAGTTTTCGTATGTATCTTCAAATTCTAATGTGGCATCGGTAGATCCGACGACAGGCGTTATTACGGCAAAGAATAGTTCGCCGGATCCGGTGACTGTTACGCTGACCTATAGGGATAACGGTAACTTTGAGTCCGGAGGTACCGGCGAATATGCTACAGGCGTGCCGAATATGACGATTGAAGTCACGGTAATTGATGGGATTCAGCTGAACTACACGGAGGTTACGATTCATACAAAGGGAACCGTGTTGCTGGAGCCGATTCTGACAAATCGTTTGGAAGAGGTGCAGTGGAGCTCTTCCGATGAGCGGATTGCCAAGGTAGAGGGCGGTCTTGTAACCGGTATCAAGGAAGGAACTGCAGTCATTACGGCAAAGCAGACCATTAACGGGATTGTAAAAATCGCCCGGTGTACGGTTTATGTACAGACCTCAGTGGAAGAGGTAACGCTGAATCCGAAAGAGATAACTCTTGGAATTGGAAAATATGAGGTTATTCAGGCTATGGTAAAGCCAAGCTCTTTAAAAGGGGTTTCTTTAAAATGGGTATCCTCCAACGAGGCTGTACTTGCCATTACAGAAGCAGGAAAGCTTTCAGTTACGGTGCAGGGTATTTCGGGCGGTACGGCAGTGGTTTCTGCCATTAATCAGGATAATGTGGTTGTAGGCTTTTGTACGGTGACTGTTTTACAGCCGGTGGAGGGAATGACGCTGTCTGAAACAGAGGTGACTGCGAAAATCGGTAATACAGTACAGCTTCGTGCTACCGTGACACCGGAAAATGCGACAAACCAGAGCGTTACATGGAAGTCTTCTAATACAAAGGTGGCAACGGTATCGGCAAATGGTCTTGTTACGATGAAGAGTGCCGGTACGGCCTCCATTATCTGTACCTCTGTAGATAATCCGAGCGTGCAGGCGTTTTGTAACGTAACTGTATTAAAACCTGTAAGGGGCGTTTCGCTGGATATTGAATCCAAGGAAATGTATGTGGGAGAAAATTATCGTCTGACCTATCTGGTATCCCCTTCGGATGCAAGTATTTCGACAGTTACCTGGTCCACCACCAACAGCTCTGTTGTAGAGGTTGATGATACCGGTATGCTGACTGCAAAGGGAGTGGGACAGGCAGAGATTATTTTACAGTCGGTGGATGGCGCCTATATGGATTTGTGTACGATTGTGGTAAAGCAGAAGCCGACCAATGTAAAGCTTTCCATTTCTAACCTGACAATGAATGCGGGTGAATATTTTTATATGGATGTGGTGCTGACTCCGGCGAACAGTACAAAGGAGGGACTGGTCTGGGAGTGCGTTGATACGGATATTGCCACGGTGTCCTCCACCGGACGTATTACCGCAAAGGCAGCAGGACAGACGATTATTATGGTAAAGACAGAAAGCGGTGCAACGGCGTATTGTAAGCTGACGGTGTTAGAGGCGGTAACGGCACTGGAGATTACACCGAAAAAAGCGACGATTGATGTTGGCGAAAAGGTTACACTGATAACAAAATTTACGCCGGATACGGCAAGCAATACGAATGTAACATGGGAAAGCTCGGATGAAAAAATTGCCACTGTAAATAAAGACGGCGAGGTAACCGGTAAGCAGGGCGGAACAGCAGTTATTACCGGTAAGACGGATGACGGCGGGTATAATGC
>CAZCON010000217.1:0-3582 GCA_964500085.1 uncultured Lachnospiraceae bacterium | reverse complement strand
ATCTCGTTCTATCTCACTGTTCCAAGGAAGATGAAGATTCACCACGCCGATTTCCTTGCCTGCATACGAAAAAGAAGCCCAGACTGCAAACTCCCTGAAGGCACCAGACATCCGCATTTACTTTTTTCATTTCATTCACAATATGGTTCTTTCTGTATGGCATTCCGTTTACACTATTCCATACGTTATATGTAGCAATTTTCATTTTCTCACCCAAACGCCCCTTTCCTATACCCCCTAATGATTATATTTCATGCCTGCATATAACAGCAACGTTAGTCCCAGTACAAAGCCTGCCCCGAAAAAGAGAAAGCTCCACATAGCATTGGTAATGCCGATTAGGATAGCAGTCAGTATAATTCCGCTGCCAATAAAAAGAACTCCCATTCCCGAAATCGTACAAAATGCTTTTTATCTTCTTCCTCCACTTTATCATAATGATAGTCGTGCAGTAACGATATTTTTTCCTTTTTCCATACCATATAGCCAAGTACAACCAAAACAATACCAATACTTCCTAAAAAAAGGGAACCAAGCAACTCGCCAAGCATCTTACCAATCCTCCTCCAAAAAGCTTTGCCAGCCCTGCTTACTTTAACCTTGCTCCGTCGCTAAATGCCTTTCCCACTACCCCGCCTAATGCCAGATAGGTGTGATTCACCCCGTCATATACAATCGGACAAAGCTTCCCCGGATCGATTTTCCCCGTGGCATCCAGTATACCTTCCTCCGCACTGACATTTACAATTTTCCCCACCATACGACAGGTCGTTTCATCATAGCTTACCATTTCACACTCTAAGGTCATACGAAGCTCTTTTATCACCGGTGCGTCTACAAATGCAGCCCTTTCCGTATGGAACCCTGCCTTTTCCAGCTTGTCCGGTACATCATTTGCCGACACAATACCTACATAGTCGCATTCCACAACATGCGCCGCATCTGCCATGCTGACCGTAAAGGCTTTTCTCTTTAAAATGTTCTTCACCGTCTTATGCTCCGGACTAAGGCAGATGGAAATCTGCTCCTCCTCGCTGATACCGCCCCACGCCGCATTCATAGCATCCGGCGTGCCATTCTCGTCATAAGAGCCGATAATAAACACCGGCATCGGGTAACAATAGGTTTTTGCTCCAAAATTCTTTCTCATACTTTTCTCCATTCCGCCGCCTTTGGCTGGCGGCACAAACAATACTGAGCATCTGTAGAGTATACTGCAATCAAATTTGCCTCAACTATCTAAAGATTGAACAATCAACCCTTTAGGGATGACCGTTTAGCTCAAACCACTCCTTTCATACTATCTCCGACTACATTATACTCTATTTGGGGTGTAAAGACAAGGGAATTATATCATTGCATTTCCCCAGCATTCCCCCAGGTTCCCCAAAAAATATCTCTATCGCAGTAACCCACCATGAAAATTACATTCATACACCCGTTCATCCCGCAGGTAAATCTCTTCGTGTCCCTGAAACCACGGAACATCTCCTGTCACCTTGCACTTATAGAAAAACTCCCCGGCTTGGTAATATTCCGGTCCGCGATACGGCATGCTACGCTCCGCTTTTCGCAGCGCTTCCTTGAGAAAATTTCCACTGAATTTATCACTTAATACTCTGCCGGCATAATTCATAGCATAAACCGCTTTGCCGTTTTTCCAAATCGCTTCCTGCCCGGCAAACTGTTCCCCGCCCACATAGGTGTCATGATATACATACGCGCCTTTTTCGTATCTGTAATCATGGGAATCCAGTCTGGTGGAATCGACTTCATTTCGAAATGCAGCATAGGTATTCACATTTGCTTCCAACCGAAAATCAATCAGTTCATCCACTTCAGTATACGCTTCCGCCACCGGTTTCACCGCACATTCTTGGTCCTTCACAAGATAGTCCACCGTCACATGCAGCAAATCACTGATTTGTATCAGATTGACAATGTCCGGATAGGCTTGCCCCGCTTCCCATTTTGCTACCGCCTGTCTTGAAACATTCAGTTTTTCTGCGAATTCTTCCTGCGTAAACCCTTTGTTTTTTCTTAATAGCTGTAACTTTTCAGAAAAAATCATACGAAATCACCTCCAAGACAATGGTAGCAGTTCGGATGCAATAGTAACAGAATGCTATGGTTGCTTTTTTTCTACTTGCAGTATACAAATCTTGCTTCTTCTACCGCTCTTGCAAGTAGTTCCTTTGCTATTTTCTTTCACAACAATATTTCATCTCTTCCATACCATTCTCAACGAATCCCGTCTCTGTAAAACCGATTTTCATTCTATCATTATACCGTTTCAAAGTCAATGTCCGCCCGGATTGAAATATCCTCAAAAGCAGAAACGGCGGGGTAAATCCCCGCCAGCCGGTGGACCAGGACCCTACGGTCAGCCCAAAACAAAATACACTTCGTGCAACAGATTCATATCTGTAATACTATTATATTCTGTTTTCTTCAGAATATCAACTATATTTTTTAAACCTTTTGTCTTTTGTCTTTTTTCAATTACTTTGAATTTGAGGCAATTAAAAGACCGCCTCCGGTTGCCCAGAAGCGGCCTCTATTCTCGTATGTTTCCATACGCATTATAATTTTATTCCGTTCTCTACTTCTCCTGTAACTCCGCCAGCTGGCTCTCATGCCGCACAAAGAAGTCAAACCGCGGCGGCAAAAACTTCGTCTCTCCACCCGGATTTGCCAACACTTCCTTCATATCGGCAAACGCATAGTTCCAGTCGTATACCTTTTCCGATAAGCCCACATACTCGCGTACCGTCTCACAGCCCGTCGGTGCAATCGGGTGAAGCAGTAACAGTGCCGTCTTAATGCCGTAGAAGCAATCGGTAAGAAGCTGGTCGCGAAATGCCGCACCGCCTTCCTCCTCAGCCTTCTTAATATTGTTTGCGTAATGCTTGTTAAGCAAACGGATATAATCATCCAGCACATAGGTGATGCGGTGGAAATCGTGATTGTACATATGACGCTCATACGCAAGGATGGCTTCCTCCGATGCCTGCTTAATCTTTTCGTCCACCTCTCCCATCGGAATGACGGAAGCATTGTACTTCTGCACCGTATACAAACAGGAGCGCACGATACGGTTAAATACATTGGTCAAAAGATTTCCTTCCTTTAATACCGGATCCACACCCTCACGCTCTGCCTCCGGCAGATAGGTCTGCGGCTTAAAGCTGGAGCTTTTCGTGGAAAGGCCAAGACTTAAAAAGTGCATTCTGAGCTGCTCCGGCGTATAGAACGCAAGCAAATCCTGCGCCATCGGCGGCTTTATCGCAGAGCTGGAGCTCGCCTTTTTGTCCATAAACAGGATGTGACGGTTTGCTACAAGCTGCGGAAGCTTTTTATAATCAATCTTTACCTTTTCGCCGGACTTTGTATCTGCTGCCGCAAACATTGCCATTTCCGCAATCCCGTAAAAGTAAATGTTGTCCTCGCCAATAAACTGGTATACCTTCGAATCACCGCCCATCCACCAGTCCTTCCATTCGGACGGGTCCTTGCCGCGCTCCTCAAGACATGCCTTCGTAAAGGAAATCGGTGCCCACAAAGACTCCGGCCATACCCAGA
>CAZCON010000216.1:0-3588 GCA_964500085.1 uncultured Lachnospiraceae bacterium | reverse complement strand
ATCCTAGGATGTTCGACACTCCCTGTTATTTTGAACCTACATTACTTTAAACGGGATTCCTATATTTACAGGTGGCTGCAATGCCTCCCAAGAGTGGACTGCAAAAGCCTGTGTGCGGTTACCCACCTAGCTATGGCTAGGAGTCAAAAGACAGGAAACGGCATTCCGGGATAGTTACAAAAGAATATGGTAAAATACCAATGAGAAGTAAGCCGCGCAGGAATTGCGCGGCTTTTTTTCTTAAAGAAAACGTGTTTCTTATCTTCCGGCATCGGAGCATGCGGCCTTTTCCAGTGTGGTACGAATGCTGTCAAGCAGCAGAGTCTGGGTGTACTTACTGCTTTCGGAGAGAGTAACCTCTTCTAAGGAAGTACCCGCACAAAGCTGTGCGCTGATGTCTGCAATTGCCGGCTCCATAAGCGGGTACATGGCTGCAGTAGCCTCGTCCAGATTGATGAGACGTACCGAATTGATGTGATCTTCATCGACTACGACTTCCAGATTGAGCAGGGAGTCGTTTAATTCTACCACAGAGGTGTAAACACCGGCACGGTAGGCGGCATCACCGGAGGGTACGACCATGCTGCTGTTTTCATCTCCGTCCGACGAAGAGAAGAAAAGAAGCAGCAAAACGAAAAGCACAAGTACAATCGCAACCGGGATGGCAATGTGGAGCAGTTTTTTCAGCTTTAAGACGATGATTCGTGTTTTTGCCATGAGAGCCTCCTTTGGTTTGCATATGTATGCGTTATTATTACAAGGTATTCAGAAAAAGAGGTTTTTATTCGCATGGCACTTACATTTATTTTAGGAGCCTCCGGTGCGGGAAAGACGGAGTGGCTCTATCAGAAGATTTTAAAGACGGCAAAGGAGCATCCGGAACGAACGGTGCTTGTTATTGTGCCGGAGCAATTTTCCCTGCAGACAATGAAGGATTTAATCCGGCGCAGTGAAACGAAAAGCATGTCAAACATTGAGGTGCTGAGTTTCCTGCGCCTTTCTTATCGTGTGTTTGAAGAGCTGAACGTGGAAGCAAAGGAGCTGCTCAGCGATGTTGGGAAAAGTCTTTTAATAAAACGTGTATTAAACCGGGTTGCGGGAAAGCTGCGGATTTTTGCTCCGAATGTGAAAAAAAACGGGTTTCTGGATGAAATGAAATCACTGCTTTCAGAGTTTTATCAATATAAAATTACGCCGGAGATGCTGCTGGAGATGCAAAAGAATGCAGACGGGGAGCCGCTTTTGCAAAAAAAGCTGGCAGATGTAGCGTTGGTGTATCAGGAATTTGCGGAAACAATAGAGGGAAGCTATCTGCCCGCGGAGACAGTGTCGGATGTGCTGGCAGGCGTGATTGAGCAATCTTCTGTGCTTCGTGATTGTGACGTGTTTCTGGATGGATTTACCGGCTTCACTCCGTCCCAATACGGATTACTGACAAAGCTGCTGCAAATCGCAAAAAATTGCTATCTGACGCTGACGGCAGACAAAGCTTCCTTAAACGGTGCGGTGGCAGAGCATGGATTGTTTTATCTTACCTTACATACGAGGGAAGTGGTCAGCAGGCTGGCGGAGGAAGCAGGCTGCCCGGTACAGAGCCTCATGCTGCCGGAACAGGGAGAGCTGCCGCGTTATGCCGGCTCGGAGGCGTTACGGTCGTTAGAACGTGGGCTGTTCCGCTATCCGTTGCAAGGGAAAAGCAGCTGCGGAAATGATATTGCGCTGTATGCAAAAGCAAACCGTGCGGCAGAGGCTGCATTTGTGGCGGCGGATATTGCGAGAGTGGTACGGACCGGAGGTGTGCGTTACGGATTACTGACAAAGCTGCTGCAAATCGCAAAAAATTGCTATCTGACGCTGACGGCAGACAAAGCTTCCTTAAACGGTGCGGTGGCAGAGCATGGATTGTTTTATCTTACCTTACATACGAGGGAAGTGGTCAGCAGGCTGGCGGAGGAAGCAGGCTGCCCGGTACAGAGCCTCATGCTGCCGGAACAGGGAGAGCTGCCGCGTTATGCCGGCTCGGAGGCGTTACGGTCGTTAGAACGTGGGCTGTTCCGCTATCCGTTGCAAGGGAAAAGCAGCTGCGGAAATGATATTGCGCTGTATGCAAAAGCAAACCGTGCGGCAGAGGCTGCATTTGTGGCGGCGGATATTGCGAGAGTGGTACGGACCGGAGGTGTGCGTCACGGGGCGGTTGCGGTAGTGACCGGTGATGTAGAGGGGTATGGCGAATTGGTGCTGTCCGAATGCGAAAAGGCAGGAGTCCCGGCCTTTTTGGACAGGAAGCGAAAGATTTTTCATAATCCGTGTATTACGTTGGTACGGGCAGTGCTGCAAAACGCATTGAGCGGTTTTTCCTATGAGACGGTGTTTCGCTATTTGAAAAGCGGGCTGACAGGTTTTACCGGGGAGGAGGTTTCAGAGCTGGAAAACTATTGTCTTGGTTGCGGCATCCGAGGAGAGCGGATGTGGAAAAACGAGTGGAAGTACCGTTACCGTACAAGGCAGAGGATAGATTTGGATTTGTTAAATGGCCTGCGGGAGCGGGTTTTCGCAGAGCTTTCCGGTATTGGGAGAAGTCTTACAGAGGCAGAAACCGCAGGGGAACGGACAAGGGCGCTGTATGCCTTTTTAGAGCAACAGGAGGTGGAGAGGACGCTTCGCAGTATGGCAGAGCATTTTGAAGCACAAGGGGATTTGATACGGGCGGCAGAATACCGGCAGGTATTCCGTCAGGTCATTGAATTGTTTGACCGATTTGTGGAGCTGTTAGATACAGAGAAAATGTCTCTTCGGGAATATGCAGAGCTGATGGAAACCGGACTTCGTGAATGCAAGGTGGGGGTTGTGCCACAGGCATCAGATTGCGTGGTGATTGGTGATATAACAAGAACGAGACTTTCGGCTCCGGAGGTATTGTATCTGGTAGGGGTAAATGAAGGCGTGACTCCACCGCCGGTGAGTGCCGGAGGTCTGCTTTCCGAGGCAGAAAGAGAGCTTTTGAAGGAACGTAAGGTGGAGCTTGCACCTACCAGAAGGGAAGCCGCCTATACGGAACAGTTCTATTTATATGCGATGCTTACGAAGCCGAAAAAGCGGTTAGTGCTTACCTACAGCCGGCTTTCGCCGGAGGGACAGGCGTTGCAGCCATCATATTTTATCCGCAGAATAACGGAATTATTTTCAGATCTAACGGTGCAGGAGGAGGAAACGGCATCCTATCTTTCCTTATTGAAAAATGATGGCGGAAGGGGATATTTATTGGATGGTATCCGGCAGTTTGCAGCAGAGGGCAGCGTCGAAGCCACAGCCTTTTGGGAATTGTACCGTCAGGCGATGCTACAGGATGAGGAGGGAATGAAGCGCCTGCTGTATACTGCGTTTTTTGGAAATCCTGTAACAAATCTGAGTGAAGCTGCGGCAAAGCGTTTGTACGGGGCAGTATTATACGGCAGCGTGACACGGATGGAAAAATATGCCGCCTGCGCGTTTGCACATTTTTTGCAGTACGGACTTTCGTTGGAGGAACGGGCGCAGTACAGGGCGGCGGCACCGGAAATCGGAACGCTGTATCATACGGCGCTGGAG
>CAZCON010000215.1:0-3599 GCA_964500085.1 uncultured Lachnospiraceae bacterium | reverse complement strand
CATCATCATACCGTCTATATTTCCGCTTAACGTCAGCAGGATACCGACAATAATATTTTCTGCGCCTCCCAGAATTTCCGGAAGCTCTTGAAAATCAAGCAGCGCCACCTTGGGCACCTTCATATCCACCTTCACCCGTAGCATCGTTGCAAGTGCTGTCGTGGCATTCCCCGCTCCGATATTTCCGATTTCCTTCAACACATCATATTGTACCATATTCATGGCATCCAGCTCTAATTTTGCCATACCAGCCTCCCAGTAAAACCGCTACCAGAAGCAGGGCATCAAAGGAACAAGCCTTCGACACCCCGGTTCCGTCAGGAAAGCCCCCTTCTCCGGTTCTTTCCTGAAATTTCTGCATTACGCTTCCTTCTCTTTTTCGATAATAATTCCCGTAATATTCAACAGGGAAATCAAATTATCGCCGCTTTTTCCGATGCCGGAAAGATACGTTGACTTTTCATCATTCGGGTCATAGCTTACCTTTTCGATTGCATCTGTATCAAGCGTTACTACCTCTCTTACTTCATCAACAATGACGCCGACCAGCGACTGCTGCTCCGGTTTTAAAATCAAAATACGGGTCTTGTTGGTAAACTCATCCTCCTCCAGTTCAAACCGGACGCGGAGACTCATTACCGGAACAATCTCACCTCGCAGATTTATCACCCCGTTATAGTATTCCTGTGCCTTCGGCACACGGGTAATCTTCTGCATCCGAACAATGTTATCAACATACTGGATATCAATGCCGTATTGTTCGTTTCCAAGCTTTACTACAATATACTGCTTTGTCTCTTTACTTGAAACTGTTTCCACCATATCGGCACCTCCTCTAGACTATTGCATTTGCATCAAGAATCAGTGCAACCTCACCATCACCGAGGATTGTTGCGCCACTAATCATCTTGCTGTTGTTTATGTATTTACCGATAGACTTAATTACAATTTCCTGCTGACCAATCAGGTTATCAATGACAAGTCCCGCAAGCTTATCGCCCTTTGCAACAATAACAACCGTCAGGCTTTCCGGATGGAAGTCATCATCCGGAACATCAAGCACATTTCGCAGACGGATTAAAGGAATCACATTTCCACGCAGGTGAATTACTTCCTTCGTCTGCACATACTTAATATCGGACAGTGCTACATCTTCAATGGTCTGAATACTTCCCAGCGGAATTGCATACTTTTCATTTCCAAGTTCAACCATAAGTGCCTGAATAATTGCAAGGGTCAACGGCAGACGAACAATAAAGGTCGTTCCACTGCCAAGAACCGTCTTTGCCTCTACATCACCGCCAAGCGCTTCAATCTTGGATTTTACGACATCCAGACCGACTCCTCGTCCGGACAAATCGGAAATCTTTTCCGCTGTGGAAAAGCTCGGACGGAACAACAAATCAATTGCTTCCTTGTCGGTCATTACAGCTGCCTGCTCCGGTGTAATAGTCCCCTTCTCAACCGCCTTTTTCTTGACCTTTTCAACGTCTACGCCCTTACCGTCATCCTTAACTTCAATGACTACGTTGTTTCCGTCCTGATAAGCATTTAGGAAAATGGAACCAACCTCCGGCTTGCCGGCCCTGATACGCTCCTCGTTGGATTCAAGACCATGATCTGCCGCATTTCGAAGCATATGCATAAGCGGATCACCGATTTCATCAATTACGGTCCGGTCAAGTTCTGTTTCCTCGCCGGACATATATAATTCCATCTTTTTATCCAGCTTTTTACTGATATCACGAATCATACGTGGGAAACGGCTGACTACATTCTCAATCGGTACCATTCGGGTCTTCATAACCGACTGATGCAGATTGGTTGTAATCCGTTCCAGATACTCAATCTGTTCATTAAAGCCGCTTTCACGCAAATCCGCACTGTCTGCATTGATGGATACCAGACCATTTTTTGCAATAATCAGCTCACTGACAAGATTCATCAGATCATCCAGCTTGTCAATATCAACACGAACAGAGCGGTTTACAACCGGCTTACTCGTAGTCTTCTGCTGTGTCGGTGCAGCACCCGATGCTGTCGGAGTCTCCTTCTTTGTTTCTGTCACGCCCGTTTCCGCTGCAGCTGTCTGCGCCGCAACTGCCACATCCTCCTGACGGATGGCTTCTACACAGGCTAACTTGATTTCAGAAACATTTTCTACCTTCTTCTTTGCCGCTTCTGCATCTGCCTCCGTCAAAAGAACAACGGTAAAATCAAAGTCAAAATGTTCATCCTCAATATCCTGCACCTGCGGCTCAGAATGGATAACCGTACCCAGCTCCTCCAGTGCCTTAAACACAAGGAACGCACGGGCAGCCTTTAAAATACAGGTCTCTTGAATATATACGGTTATAGTATACGCATTCAGCTTTTCGGAAAGTGCCTTGGAAATTGCATTTTTCTCATGCTCTGCAAGAGTAACCACCTTTACGCCGGTTTCTGAAGCCGGAGCTGTGGCTACAGCTGTGGCCGCCGAGGCACCTGCTGCCGGAGTCTTCGGCGCTTCTGCTGCACCGCCTACTCCCTCTGTCAAAATATCATTTAAGGCCTTGATAATATCTTCATTATCTTCTGTTCCCTCATCTCCCGAATTGACAATCACATCCAGATACTGCTCCAGCGCATCCAGCCCTTTAAACAGCACATCTACCAGTTTTGCAGAAGCCTTCATCTTTCCGTTCCGGATTTCGGAAAATACATTTTCCATGTCGTGGGTCAGACGCTGCATCCTTTTGTAGCCCATTGTACCAGCCATACCCTTTAAGGAGTGTGCCGCACGGAAAATTTCGTTTATTGTATCTACATTTTCCGGTTCACGCTCCAGAACAAGAATCTGTTCATTTAGGCTCTGCAAATGCTCTCTTGTTTCATCAATAAAGATTTCCAGATACTGACTTACATCCATAATTATCGCACTCCTACGTTTTTGATAATCGTGTCAGCCACCTCCTGAAGCGGCACTACGGTATCTGTTAGCCCTGCTTCAAAAAGCACCTTTGGCATCCCATAGACCGTACAGGTAGAAGCCTCCTGACCGATTACATAAATGTTATGCTTGTCATTAAGTTGCTTGATTCCTTCGGTACCATCCCCGCCAATACCGGTCAGTACAACACAGGTAATGTCCGCGAAATCAGATTCTAGTAAAGATTCGTACATTATGTCCGCGCAAGGTCGTAAGCCCTTTCTTGCCGGCTCATCCGTAACACAGAGCTCGTACTCTGCCCCTTTCTTTTTTACGCGAAGCTGCGAGCCTCCCTTTGCGATATATACGGTTCCCTTCTGCAGAACATCTCCCGTCTCTGCCTCCTTCACCGTCACCTCGCTCAAATCATTGAGTCTTGCTGCCAGCGTGGCAGTGAATCCTGCCGGCATATGCTGCACAATGAGCATAGGAGCATCCAGGTTCTTCGGAAGCCTTGGAACGACCTGCTGCAATGCCTTCGGTCCGCCGGTCGAGCAGGCCAGTGCAATAAGCTTCGAGGCATTTTTTCCAACCGCTCTGTGCGGCTTTCTGACAACCTTTGGCTTTGCAGAAATGACAGGCGTTTCATTCTGCTTTGACTTTGGCTGTGCCGTGGTATTTAGTCTCGGTA
>CAZCON010000214.1:0-3620 GCA_964500085.1 uncultured Lachnospiraceae bacterium | reverse complement strand
TGGGAAAGCTTTACTCCTCTTTTAACCGAAACCCAATGCCCCAAACCGCCTCTATATAATCCTTCTCTTTCTTTTCCCTCAGTTTTTTCCGCAGATTGCTGACATGTATTTTCAACGAGCTTTCCGTGCAATCCGGCGTATCCTGTGAAATTCTGTCTAAAAGTACCGATTTTGTAATCACCTGCTTCTGGTTTTGTAACAAAAGCTTTAATATGGCATATTCCGTTCTGGTAAGCTTTACTTCGTCATCTCCTACTGTTACCATATGCGTACCGGTATCCATCCGGATTTCCGCAAAGCTCAGAACCCCGTCGGTATCCTTTTCTCCTGCCCTGCGAAGCTGTACCGCAATACGCGCCAGTAATTCCTTTGTATGAAAGGGCTTTGTCACATAATCTGCTGCACCGCCCAACAAAAGCGCTACCTTGTTGTCTACCTCCACCTTCGCGCTGACAACAATCACCGGAATCCCTTTTATCCTTTGCAGCACCTCTTCCCCGGACAATCCGGGTAGCATCAAATCGAGCAGCACCAAATCCGGTCTTTTTTGCGACAATAAAAGTACCGCCTCCGTACCGGAGTAAGCCCGCAGTACATCATACCCTTCTTTTGTCAATACTTCCTCCACCATTGCTCCGATATGAATATCGTCATCCACAATTAAAATTGTTTTTTTCATGGTCTTCCCTCCCGTAAAGTAAAGCACTTTTCATTATGCGGGCTTCCTATCGGTACTACGACTCGTTCCTTCGACAAAGCATCTCACTACTTTTTGGGTGAACCGGAAGCCGATTCCACGCTCCAGATATACGGATCCGCCCGAAAAATCACGCAAACACCGATTCCTGCAAGCCACAGTACTGCAAATAGGAACGCTGCGCCACTCCCTTTTCCAAAGCCAAACAGGCGGACAAAGATACTCCCGTTCTTCTGAAGAGCCATGATTGGCTCAAATACCCGGTCTACCAGAAGCCCGCCAAGAAAGTAGCCTAACGGGATGGTAAAAAACTGAAACGAATTGCGGGCGGCAAATACCCGTCCCTGCATCTCAAGCGGAATATTCAGACGGTTGACCGTATCCAGATTTGCACTCATCCAAGGAATGGCAATCCAGCCAAACGCCGCCCCGACGCACCACAGCCACACATGATTGCCGAATGCCAGAAAAAAGTTTTCCGTACACATACTTAACATCAGGCAGTACCAAATTGCCTTGACCCGACTTTTGGGAGCTTTTATAACAGAAGCAAAAACACTCCCCAAAAGCGTCGCAATGCCAACGACGGTATTCACTGTTCCCAAGGCAGTCTCCGACGCCTTTGAAAGCATCATCGCAGGAAAGGCGGCGTTATACATGGAAGCCACCAGATTGATGGCCGCAAGGAACAGCATCAGATGAAAGATGCCCGGATTTCGTCTCAGCCACCTTATCCCCTCTGTCGCACTTTTGAGAACACTTTCGTTTTGCTGTTTCGCCCCAATTTTAGGAATCGGAATAAAGCACAGCAATACGATAAACGCAATCAAAAAGCTCACCAAATCCATTCCAATCACCGCATCAATCCCCCAAAATCCCATCACGGCAGTGGTAATAATCGGCGTCAAAATCGAATTGAGCGAACTGGACAAATACCGCAATCCACCAACCTTCTGATAAAACCGTTTGGGTAAAAGTGCGGTCGTGGCTACCTCGGATGCCGGCTGCTGCACCGTGTTCATCAGTCCGGAAACAGCGTTGACAATGTACAAATGCCAAATCCTCAGATTCCCAATTTTTAACAGGAACAGAACAACAAGGGTACTGAATGCGGCAAACGTGTCACATAGCAGCATGGTTTTCTTTTTGTCCCAGCGGTCACTGAGTGCCCCGGCAAAAATGCTGCAAATTACATAGGGCGCATAAGAGGAAACCATCAACAGAGCTGTCTGCAACGCTGAGCCCGATTGGGTATAGGACCAAATCACCAGTGCATACGCCGTCATGGCACTGCCAAGACCGGAAAGCATTTGGGTAAACCACAGCAAAAGGTAGCTGTGCATTTGCTTGATATCAGATATTATATTTTTCATTTTGGCTTTACTCCTTTAACATTTTCATAAAAATATAGAAAAGCAAAGCCGAAGGCGATATTTGCTCCACGCTGCCCGCCTTATTCGACCTTGCATGGAGCAGAAGCAATACAGAGTACCATCATCTATTCCCCCTTTTTATTCAATGTCCCTTATGTTTTTCTTTTCGCTTTTTTGTTTTATTCATTCAGAATCATAATTTTCATAGTCGCTGCTTGCTTTTGCCGGTCTGGATCCATCTGTCTATCAGTTTGGTAACTTTCAGGCTAAGACGACTCGTATGTCCAAACGTGGGACGCGTATTACGCTACGCTCTTGTTAATGCGGTTTGGAACGTTGTTAGAAACAACGCAACCTTCAAGGCTTATTACAATGCCAAGAGGGCTGAAGGCCGGTCTCACTCCAATGCACTTTGGCATTGTGCCGGCAAGCTTGTCAGAGTCCTCCGGAAGATGCTCACTGACGAAGTAGAATTTAACCTCGAATAAGCGGTCTGTATACCAATATCGATAGATTTTGAAAAAGCACCCCAAGGGAACTCTATTAAAGTTACCTTTTTTTACCTCCGATATGAAAAAGAAATTTTTTCCTAATTTATGCTTGACTTTTCATAGCTGGTCTCCGTCAAATTCTTTTTTGTTAAACCATGTAATTAACTACACCATATATAAAATGGCATATAGTAAATATTGAAATTGGGATGATAGAAATATAATTTTTTCTATCAATAGCAAAAAATAAAAACGCCATACATGGTGGTATTGTTAATCCAAGAATGACGATTGCATTCGTCGTTCCCCAATAATATAACATCCAACTTGCAAAATATACCACACAACAACAAATTACAATGATGATTGTTTTTGTGAATCTTAGCTTTTTTCTCTCTGAGTTTATAAATGCACATAACGAAAAAGTGATTAGCACTTGGCAAATTGAACCTATTACATCTATTACTACAGTAACCGACTCTGTTCTAAGTATATCATTTGGTGCTGGAACAGCAAACCATATGAAATTTGGTAGCATAATAATCAAAAAGACTATTAGCCCCCAAATATCAAATCCTATCTTATATTTTTTCCACATAATATTCGCTCCATAAATTTCAAATTTTCCTTATCTAGCCCGCCATCTTCTTGACCTTCTGCAAGAAACATCCCTCGCTCAAAAGAGCTCGGTCAATTCCGATTTTACACTCTCTGTAGCTTCCCAACAAACGAGAAGTTATCTTTTTCTTCCTAAATATCTGCATACCTTTGATTTGTATTGCAGGTATTCATTTCCGAATGCTTCTATCAAAAAATCCTCCTCTACATTGACTATCTGCAAATGAAAAAGCAATACTGCTATAACCGTCGCGAGGCATAAATACCAATTAAAGTGTGAAAACAATATTCCTATGTACATTAAGTCAAAGCCCAAAAATGCCGGATTTCTGCTAATAGTATATATGCCCGTCACAACAAGATTCGTTTTATCTTCTCTCTGCACCCCAGCTCTCCAGTTATCTTTCATCTGCAACACAGAAATAATAAATGTTACAACCC
>CAZCON010000213.1:0-3634 GCA_964500085.1 uncultured Lachnospiraceae bacterium | reverse complement strand
ATAATATTTCATTCAGATGAAAAATACTGTTACTTTTTGTACCAAAATAAGAGGAATTTTGTTGGTTTTTGTTAGTTGATGTTAAGGATAAATATTATAGTGAGCTTACAAAAGGATTGTTTCGCACATCTATAGGTGGAGAAAAGATATAGGTAGCATTTTCCATGTCGTTTTCTGTCAAAAGACAATAGTAACGTTTGGAATTGAAAATGCCGATTTTCTTTAACATCTTTTGTTTTTTGAATTTTTTGCATCTATATCGTATTAAATCTATTTTCCAACCCGGATGCTCTATATTAACCTTTTCCAATAATTCATTGGGAGAAAAAGGCTGCTCTAAAGTAAGAGCAAGGCTGTATAAATATCTGTCAATCGGTGTAATGTCCTTTAATCTTATTTCCATTTCCGTTTACCTCAAAGATAAATATATCTGTATATTAACAAAAGGAAAAAGGGCTTGTAAATAGGTCCTACAAACGAAAAAGTACCAATTTTATGCCCGTTTTTAGCAAAAATGGAGGTGGATAGAGGTGGATAGTGGGATATAAGTCCGTTTTAATGGACTCTTGTTTTGATAGGATTATATCATCAAAGGAACGGAGGATAAAACAATGAATTACATAATCGTAGATTTTGAGATGAATCCAGTAGCAGGAGAATATAAGGAAGAGCGACAGATTAGTCGTTCAGAGATTATCGAAATTGGTGCAGTTATCATGGATGAGAGTTTTCTTGTTTTGGGCGAATTTAAAACATTGGTAAAACCTCAATTCAATGATTCTATTTATAAAAAGTATGAGACATTGACAGGAATCACTACCCAGATGGTATGTGGAGCACCAACATTTGCTACTGCGTATGAGATGTTTGTGAAGTGGTGTGAATCATATGGAAGTGAATATGAAATATATGCTTGGAGCGAAAATGACTATAACCAGTTGGTTGCTGAGATGGAACTGAAGAATTATATGCGAGAAGAAATGAAGCGTCCACTTGACAACTGGTTTGATTTCCAAATGGAATATACAGAGAAGTTAGGATTGGAGAGAATTATGTCATTGGAAAAGGCATTAGATTATGCTGGTATAACTTTTGAAGGGCATATGCATGATGCATTATGTGATGCAAAGAATACAGCAGAGTTATTTGCAATCGTTCGTAATGAAGAACGATGTAATGTAGTATTGAAAGCGGTAATGGATGCTCTTAAACCTAAGAATGTGTGCAGTACACTTGGTGATATGATAGATTTTGGTGCATTGATGGCACAAATTGCATAGTAGTAAACAGGGGAGTATAAGTATGGAAAAGTTTGTTTATTGGGTAAAAAAGACGTTTAGCCGGAATAGAAAGTTTTGTAAAAGTTTTTGCGTTACATGTGAATATTATCACACATGCAAGGAAGACGGGATAATGGATTAAGAGATGTATTTTTCTAATGAAGCAGAAAAGGAGTATATACCATGACAGAATGTTATATGAAAAATTTAGACGATGTTATTCTGGAGTTTTGTATCAATGGCATTTCTTCACATGATAGTAGTTGGGTGGATGTAGACATTAGAATTATATCTGCTGTTATTAAATATGATCTTAAAGATTGGGAAAGCGATGGAGAAATATTTGAACTAGAAGATATACAAGTCATACTTCAACTGATGGAAAAATGGTTGGAAGGAGCATTAACTTCGGTGGAAGAGTATGAAACATTAGAGCCTGATTTGCTTCTGAAATTTTATCCGGGTGATGAAAAGCGAATTGACTTTTGTATATGCTTGCAGACAAATGAATTAGGATTTTCAGAAAATTATATTATTTTACCTTTGATAGATGATGATGCAGTGGATTTTGTTGGGTACTGGAAAATGATTGCGTCAAGATTATTGCAAGGATAGGAGGATGAATATGAGAATATTAAAGAGCGCTTTAAGGCTAATAGCAATGATAAGTATGTTGATTTTGATTGTTGCAAAGAATCCTATTGCGGGTGTTGTGCTGCTTGCTTCGTCGTCAATGAGTTTGGGTATATTGATAACAGAAAGGGCGAATATGAAAAATAATAAAAGAGAGTAATTGCTTACATATTTTTTATCCGGGTGCGATGCTTGAAATGTTGAATAAAAGTTTTTGAAAACAAACTTTCTGGTCGTAAATTCTGTTGAAATGTGATATAATGTGCTTAATTTCTAGTAATCTGTTTGGGTGTATGAAAGAGAGGTACATTATGGCTGTCAGTTATAAAAAACTCTGGAAACTTTTAATCGATCGGGATATGAAGAAAAAGGATTTAGAAGAAATGGCTGGAATAAGTCACTATACGGTAAACAAACTAAACAAAGGGGAAAATGTCACAACAGATATTTTGGGCAAAATATGTAAAGCTTTGGAATGTAATGTTGACGATATTATGGAATTTATTGATTAACTAACAATTAGGAGGTCGCACAATGGCAAAGGCTAAAGCAACAAAAGAAATAACAATGGAAGAGGCTCTGTGGAAAAGTGCGGATAAATTGCGTGGTTCAGTAGAGCCGGCAGAGTATAAGCATGTTGTATTGAGCTTGTTCTTCTTGAAGTTTGCAAGCGATAAATTTGAGGCTCAGAGAAAGATTATTGCAGATACATACGGAGAGAAGTTTGTAGATAATATTGCGTTCTATACTAAGGATAATATTTTCTATTTACCGGAAGAAAGTAGATGGTCATATATCATTGAAAATGCAAAGCAGGATGATATAGCTTTAAAAATTGATACTGCTTTATATACGATTGAAAAAACAAACCCTGCATTAAAAGGGGCATTACCGGATAACTATTATTCGAGATTACATATTGATACTGCTAAATTGGCATCATTGCTAGATGAGATTAACAGAATCAATACAGATGATAAAGAGAATGACATTATTGGAAGGGTGTATGAGTATTTCCTCAGTAAATTTGCGCTAGCAGAAGGAAAAGGTAAAGGAGAATTCTATACGCCTAAATGTATTGTAAATTTAATTGCTGAAATGCTTGAGCCATATGATGGTATATTATACGACCCTTGTTGCGGTTCAGGTGGTATGTTTGTTCAATCTATGAAGTTCGTTGAGGCACATAGTGGAAATCAGAAGAAGATTTCTATTTATGGACAAGAATATACTAATACTACATTTAAACTGGCAAAGATGAACTTGGCTATCAGAGGTATTGCTGCGAATCTTGGAGAGATGGCGGCCAATACCTTTACGAATGATCAACACAAGGATTTAAAAGCAGATTATATCATGGCAAATCCACCATTCAATCAGAAAGAATGGAGAGCAGAGAATGAGTTGACCGATGATCCACGTTGGAATGGTTATGAAGTACCACCTACAAGTAATGCAAACTATGGTTGGATACTTAACATGGTTTCTAAGTTATCCCAGAATGGTGTAGCAGGTTTCTTGCTTGCAAATGGTGCTCTTTCTGATGATGGTACAGAGTTAAAGATTAGAAAGCAACTTATTGAAAACAAATTAGTTGAGGCAATAATTATTTTACCACGAAACTTATTCTATACCACTGATATAAGTGTTACGTTATGGATTATTAACAAGAATAAAAAGGCACGTACTGTTGAACAAAATGGTAGGGTGAAACGATATAG
>CAZCON010000212.1:0-3637 GCA_964500085.1 uncultured Lachnospiraceae bacterium | reverse complement strand
ATTTAAAGGCAGTTGCGATTGTGTGCTTCTATGCACCATCCATTTCAAATCAGGCATATACAATCTGGCAGCTGATTTTCAGTAACGATGCTTACGGATGGGCAAACTCCCTGTTGGCTGAGTTTGGTCAGGAGCCGGTGCTCTGGCTGTCCAATCCGGACTATATGTTATCAGTAGTAGTAGTGGTTTCCTTATGGATGAGTCTTGGTAACGGATTCCTCGGCTTCGTGGCAGGCTTACAGGGCGTTGACCGTTCCCAGTATGAGGCAGCCTATGTGGATGGTATCCGTAACCGCTGGCAGGAGCTCTGGTACATTACCCTTCCGAGCATGAAGCCGATGCTGCTGTTTGGTGCAATCAACTCCATTACGACGGCATTCGGCGTGTCGGATATTCCGGAGATGCTTTGTGGTATGCCGAGTACGGATTACGCGGTACATACCATGGTTACGCACTTAAAGGACTACGGCCAGCTGCGTTACGAAATGGGTTATGCGTCCGCAGTGGCAACCATTCTCTTCCTTGTGATGCTTCTTTGCAATAAGTTTATTCAGGGTCTGTTGAACAGAGTCGGAACGAACTAGTCACAAAGAGCAAAGAGGACGCTGAAAGAGGCGAGATATTAAAAAGGAGAGAAACAATGGCAAAGAATAAAAAGAAAAAGCGTCAGAATCGGTCTCTCGGAGGCGATTTGGCAGTATATTTTGTATTGATTCTGTTTGGCGCGGTTATGGTAATTCCGTTGGTTTATGCCGCATGTCTTGCATTCAAACCACTGGATGAGATTCTGAAAACGCCGCCGGATATTATTGTTAAGAATCCTACGCTAGACAACTTTTCCGATTTGTTTATCGTTATGGGACAGAACTGGGTACCGTTTACCCGATACCTGTTTAATACTGTATTTATTACGGCAGTGGCTACCGTAGGACAGCTGCTTGTGGCATCCATGGGCGCTTATGTGCTGGCAAAATATGATTTTCCGGGCGGAAAGAAGTTCTTCAAAATGGTTACGACCGCCATCATGTTCAATGGTTATATCACACAGATTCCGTTGTACCTGATTATGGCACAGTTCGGCTGGATTGATACTTACATCGCGCCGATTGTTCCGGCGATTGCGGCGCCGATGGGACTCTTCCTGATGAAGCAGTTCATGGAGGGTATTCCGGATTCCCTGATTGAAGCGGCGAAGATTGACGGCGCAAAGGAATGGGGTATTTTCGTGAAGATTGTTATGCCGAATGTAAAGCCGGCATGGCTGACGCTGATTATTTTCTCGGTACAGAGCCTGTGGAATAATGCACAGTCTACTTATATTTATTCTGAGGAGTTAAAGACCTTACCGTATGCGCTGTCTCAGGTACAGGCGGGTGGTATTGCCCGTGCCGGTGCCGGTGCGGCAGTATCTCTGGTAATGATGATTGTGCCGATTGGCGTATTCATCTTCTCTGAGAGTAACATTCTGGAGACGATGGCAAGCTCCGGTATTAAAGAATAACAAGGAGGAGAGACGTATGAGATTAGGAAAGAAAATTGCAGCAGCTCTCCTTGGAATGGCGACCGTGCTCAGCATGTGTCCGACCGGAGTTGCTCATGCAACCGAAGTAAATACCTATACCTACAACTATGACTTCTGGGGAATCGAGTATGAGTCTCCGGATGCCTACAGTCCGGTATCCTTTACCACGGGCGCAAGCCTTGGCACCACGGAATTAAAGGCGCCGCAGGGCTTATATATCCGTGATAATATAGCATATGTTGTGGATACCGGTAACAACCGTATTCTTGAGCTTATGATAGAGGAAGAAAGCATTACATTAAAGCGCGAGATTACAGAGTTTTATGGCGACGCAGAGGTGACAACCCTTAAGTCCCCACAGGATATTTTTGTAACGGCAGAGGGCGAGCTCTTTATTGCAGATACCGAAAACCAGAGAGTGGTTCATCTGGATAAGGATTTAAATCTGATTAAGTTTATTACCCAGCCGACAGACGATCCGACGGTGGATCAGTCGCTTTCCTTCCTTCCGACGAAGGTGGTAGCGGATCGCGCAGGACGTGCATTCGTGCTGGTAAAGAGTGTCAATAAGGGTTTCATGGAATTTGAGGCGAATGGTGATTTTATCTCCTATGTGGGCGCAAACGAGGTAGTGTTTGATATGGTAGAATATGTTAAGAAGCTGCTTTCTACCAAGGCACAGCGTGCACAGATGGAAAGCTTTACACCGACCGAGTACAACAATCTCTACATTGATGGTAGCGGCTTCGTTTACTGTACCACTTCGGTGTTTGAGGTAAGCGCGTTGAAGTCGGATGCGGCAAAGCCGATTCGTAAGTTAAATTCTCTTGGCAGGGATATCTTGATTAAAAATGCGGAGTATCCGCCGATTGGCGATTTGCAATGGGATAACGTGGCCGGTATGGATGGTCCGTCCCGTCTGGTGGATGTTACTGCCTTTGATAACGAGATGTACTTTGCAATCGACCGTATCAGAGGCCGTGTATTTGGCTATGACGAGCAGGGAAATTTACTGTACGCATTCGGCGGTCCGGGTAACAAGCTTGGCTATTTCCAGAATCCGGTAGCGATTGATCATATGGGTACAGAGCTGTTTGTACTAGATTCCACCTCCGGCGGTCTGACAAGATTTAAGCTGACGGAATTTGGTCAGCTGATTTACAACGGTTTGGAGCAGTACGACATTGGCGAGTACGAGAAGTCAGCAGAGTATTGGACGGACGTATTGAATATGAACGGAAACTACGACCTTGCGTATATCGGTATCGGAAGAGCACTTCTTGGACAGGGAAGGTACAAGGAGGCAATGGAATACTTTGAGGTAAAGCGTGATGATGACAACTATTCCCGCGCATGGAAGTATTATCGTAAGGAATGGATTGAAGACAATCTTGGATATGTCATTATCGTCCTTGCAGTTTTGATTTTAGTCCCAAGTGTAATTAAGCTGGTGAAGAAAATAAAGAAGGAGGCGAGGGAAGAGTATGAATTTCAAATTGAATTGGTACGACGTGATAAACAAATCTAAAGCAAGAAAGTTTTTAGACTCCCTCCGTTATGCACTGTATGTTATTACACATCCGTTTGACGGCTTTTGGGATTTAACGCATGAAAAGAGAGGCACGCTGGCTTCTGCTCATGTACTGGTTATTTTGTTTTTCATGACAAATCTCTGGAGCATACGTTATTCGAACTTTATGTTCAATGATGTCCTTTGGGAAAAGGTAAATATCTGGATGCAGATTGCGGGCAGCATTGCACCGATTGTCATCTACAGTGCGGCAAACTGGTGTCTGACCACGTTGTTTGACGGTAAAGGACGGTTCTCGGATGTGTACATTGGAACGGCGTATGCGCTGACTCCGTACATTATCCTGACAAACCTTTCCACCATCCTCAGTAACTTTGTAACAGTGGAGGAGGGTGCATTCATTACGATTTTCAGCAGCCTTGCGTTAATCTGGTGCGGTTTCCTGATTCTGGTTTCCGTAATGCAGATTCATGACTATTCTCTCGGAAAAGCGGTGCTTGCAATTATTGCTTCCGTGGCAGGCATGATGATTATTGTATTCCTGCTGTTACTGTTTTTCAGCTTAATCAGTGACGGTATTGCAT
>CAZCON010000211.1:0-3643 GCA_964500085.1 uncultured Lachnospiraceae bacterium | reverse complement strand
TACCAGAGTCGGACAGCTTGTGGCAACCGAAGCCTCCAAGGCACTTGGCGTACCGGCGGATGCCATCATCAATGTCGGAGTCAGCGGTCCGGGCGTGGTAAAAACGGCACTGGAGGAGGTACGGGGTGCAGATTTTGGTACGCTTTGCGAAACGATTAAGAAGACGGCATTTAAGATTACCAGAGTCGGACAGCTTGTGGCAACCGAAGCCTCCAAGGCACTTGGCGTACCGTTTGGTATCGTGGATCTGTCATTGGCACCGACTCCGGCGGTCGGAGATTCCGTGGCAGAGATTTTACAGGAAATCGGACTGGAGCATCCGGGAGCACCGGGTACGACCGCTGCACTGGCACTGTTAAACGATCAGGTAAAGAAGGGCGGCGTAATGGCTTCCTCTTATGTGGGCGGTCTCAGCGGCGCATTTATTCCGGTCAGTGAGGATCAGGGAATGATTGATGCCGTACAGGCAGGAGCACTTACGCTGGAAAAGCTGGAGGCAATGACCTGCGTTTGCTCGGTAGGGCTAGATATGATTGCAATTCCGGGGGATACGAAGCCAACCACAATTTCCGGTATCATCGCGGATGAGATGGCAATTGGTATGATTAATTCAAAGACTACATCGGTACGTTTGATTCCGGTTATCGGGAAGACGGTAGGCGATATTGTGGAATTTGGCGGCTTGCTTGGTTATGCGCCGATTATGCCGGTAAATAGCTTCTCCTGCGATGCCTTCGTGGAGCGCGGAGGGAGGATTCCTGCGCCGATTCATAGCTTTAAAAACTAGGAGGAAACAGGATGTTAGAGGCGTTAAAAGACCTTGATTACAAAAAGGTACTGTATTATTTTTCAGAGCTTGCGGCAATTCCGCACGGCTCCGGCAATACAGGAGAGCTTGCAGATTATCTGGAACGCTTTGCAAAGGAGCGTAAAATCCGGTATGTCCGTGATGCGGCAGATAATATCATATTCTATAAAGCCGCAACAGAGGGATATGAGGAACGGCCTGCTGTTATTCTGCAGGGTCATATGGATATGGTGTGTGAAAAGGAAGCAGATTCCGAACACGACTTTACAAAGGATGGGCTTTCCCTGCAGTTTGACGGAGAGTGGCTGTCGGCGGATAAAACGACTCTCGGAGGAGATGACGGAATTGCAGTAGCGTACTGTCTCGCCTTACTGGATGATGCGGAAGCAAAGCATCCGGCGTTAGAGCTGATTATTACGACAGAAGAGGAAATTGGCATGGACGGAGCAAAGGCACTGGATGCTTCGGCACTTTCCGGAAAGTATATGATTAACATGGATTCGGAAGAGGAGGATGTGGTGCTTTGTGGCTGCGCCGGCGGGATGCGTGTGCACGGGGAGCTTCCGCTAAAGCGCATTCCAATGGAGGGTACCAGAATACGGGTGTGCGTCCGCGGTTTACAGGGAGGGCATTCCGGCGTGGAAATTGATAAGAACCGGACGAATGCGATAGTATGGCTTGCAAGATACCTGTTTACCCTCAGAGAGCAGGTCGGATTTGCGGTGGAGGAGTTTTACGGCGGTCAGAAGGATAATGCGATTCCGAGGGAGGCTGATGCCGTGTTTTTGGTGGATACGGCTGCGGCAGAAGAAGTACTGGTTTTGGCAAAGCAGCTTGCAGAGCAGCTGACGGAGGAAATCCGTGGGGCGGAGCCAGGGGCTGAAATTTCCGTGACGGTTGGAATGCCGGCAGAGGATGGAGCCGTGATTCATCCTCTGGATTTTGAAAAGCTATTGTTTCTGCTGATGCAGTGCCCGAATGGTGTTCAGACGATGAGCGCCGACATTCCGGGATTAGTGGAAAGCTCGCTCAATCTCGGCGTTTTCCGGATTGAGCCGCAGGCGGCAGTTTGTCTGTGGTCCCTGCGTAGCAGCAAAAAGAGCTATCTTGGCTTTTTAAAGGAAAAGCTGTGTTATCTGATCGGATTTCTCGGAGGCGACTATGAAACCTCCGGTGAGTATCCTGCGTGGGAATATCGGCCGGAGTCCGGTTTACGTAAGGTGTATGCTGATAATTATCAGGAGATTTTTGGAAAACAGCCTGCCTTTTCCACAATACACGCAGGTCTGGAATGCGGTATTTTAAGTGAAAAGCTTCCGGGACTGGATATTATTTCCATCGGTCCGGAGATAAGGGATATTCATACTCCGGCAGAACGTCTGCATGTTGGCTCTGCCCTGCGGATGTACCGGCTGCTTGAAAAAATACTTGCAGACGACAGAATATCGTGATATTCTTGGGAGGGTGGCAGTATGAGCAAAAACAAAAGGAAACGGAGTATCTGGAACAGCATATTACTTGTGTCGGCAACGACAGTGGCGGTAGTGACGGCTGTGTTATTGTTTCTTTTTTACACATCGGCAGGAAGAAGAGTTACTTCAAAGGTGGTGGCAGGATATCTGCACGGTGCGATTACCTATGTTTCCGGAGGGGAGGAAGACTCTCCGGAAGCAGAAGGAACCTCCGGAACTGCAGTGTCCGGGGAAAAGTCAGACGGAGAAGAAAAGGAAATATATCATATTCTGCTTCTGGGTGAGGAGGCAATTCATGGAACGGCAGGTAAGGGAAGAACGGATGCGATTATGCTGGTAACAGTACATATCGGAACAAAAAAGCTTTCCGTAACCTCCGTTTTGAGGGATACGTATGTAGAACCGCAGGAAATGAAGCCCTGCAAAATCAATGCGGTATATGCAAAGCAGGGAGCAAAAGGGTTATATCGGATTTTGGATGAAAAATTAGGTGTCTGGCCGGATGGTTATGTAAAGGTGGGCTTTGACGATTTTGAGGCAATCGTGGATCTGCTTGGGGGAGCAGAGGTTACGCTGACCGAAGAAGAGGCGGAATATCTGAATACACATAATTATATTTCAAGGGAAGAGTATCGGACGGTACGGGCCGGTACACAGCTGTTAAACGGAAATCAGACATTAGGCTATTGCAGAGTGCGTTATGTGGCAAACTGTAATGGAACAAAGCATGATTACGGCAGAACCGAGCGACAGAGAATGGTGTTGAAAAATCTTTTTGAACGCTATCGGGAGGCCGGAGTGATGAACTGGGCAAAAATACTGAAGGAAGTATTAGGATATATTGAAACGGACATTAGTGAGAATACGCTGGAAAATCTGATTTTTGCAGTATATGATAACAGAATCAGAACAATAGAGCAGCATCAGCTGCCGGCGAAGGGAACGTATGAAAGTCCGGAGGCGGTAGGGAATGTAACGAGTCCGCTTGTGATTGACTGGAAAGCAAACAGGGAATTGTTTTGGAATGCATTGGAAGAAAGATAGAAAGAGGAAAAGGAGAGGAAAGCGTGAAAGAGGAAGTACATTCTTTATTTGACGGATTTGAAACGGACGAGGAAACCGGAGAAGTTTTAGTTCCGCAGGCTTTGGCAGAGGAGCTTTCAGAACGGTCGAGAAAGCCGGAGGAGGAAGATGCTGTCTGCACAGAAGAAAACGCAGAGTCCGGTACGGAAGAAAAAACAGAGCAGGAAATGCCGGAGGAGGAGCTTCCGGAGCTGCAGTTTGATTTTGATTTCGGCGAAGAGGAATTTGTGACGGTTGGGGAGACGGAAGAGGATGAGGATTCCATTTTAAAGAGCATTGA
>CAZCON010000210.1:0-3659 GCA_964500085.1 uncultured Lachnospiraceae bacterium | reverse complement strand
TATCGAATTTTTCAAACATTTTTCTTAATATTGCATTTGCCCTTGGACTCTACAGCTTGAAAAGATTGATGAACGTTCAGAGGAAAAGACATTAGATATTTTGCAATATATCCAAAACAATATATATAATCCCGATAAAATAAAGGCATACACTATTAGCCAGCATTTTGGCATCTCGCAAAATTATTTGGGGCGCTATTTTAAAAAGCATACAAATGAAACAATGCAACAATACATCATCAAATATAAGTTGAAGTTAGTAGAAAACAGATTATTGCATAGCAAAATGAGAATCAATGAGATTGCTGCTGAATTAGGCTTTACAGATGAAAGCCACTTAAACAAGCTATTCAAAAAATATAAAGGCGTCATACCCTCTGAATTTAGGAAAAGGAATTTATGACAACTATTTTGTTTTCACTGATTTATCCGTAAATTTGCATTGTTAAGATAAAATTCATGCTAAATACAGAAAACATACAATCACTTATTGATAGCGGAGAAGGCTACAATGTAGAATTTAAGGTTCGTGTTCCTTCAAAGGTGCGTGAACTGACAGAGGAAATATGTGCTTTCGCCAATGCAGACGGAGGATATTTGCTTATTGGAGTAGATGATAACGGACAAGTGGTAGATACTAACTTAGAAAACGATAAGCGTTCTGCTATTCAAGGTTCTATCAGCGAAATATCTCCTGCACTCCACTGTGAATTGTATTCCGTAAATATTGTGAATAAAACTGTTTGGGTGATTGATGTTCCGTCCTGCAAGGATAAACCTTATATATTCTCCGGTTCTATCTATGTCCGTGAGGGGGCAAACTCACAGAAACTTCGCACAGCCGAAGAAATGCGCAGCTTCTTTCAGGAGTGTAACAAAATCTTCTTCGACCATATACCCTGCCATTGGTTCAATATCTACAGAGATGCAGATGAACAGATGATTAAGGATTTCCGAACAGAAGCAAAACTAAGTCCATCCACACCCGACAAACAAATATTTGAAAACTTGGAACTGTTTACCGAGAATGGAACGGCAAAGAGCGGTGCAGCGATGTTCTTCGGCAAGCAACCTGAACGAAAGTTTCCACATGCTATCACAAGGTGTGTTCTTTTCAAGGGAACGAATAAAGTCTATATTATAGATGATAAAACATTCGGAGGTTCATTGTACCTGCAATATCTACAGGCTATAGCTTGGTTGGAAAGTAAACTGCAAGTAGCCTATAAAATAGAGGGAACAGGACCAAGAGAAGAAATTTGGGAAATACCTCTGACCGTATTTAAAGAAGCCATTATAAACGCTCTGTCACATCGTGATTACTATGAACAAGGTGCAAGCATTATGATAGAAATGTTTGACGACCGGGTAGAGATTTCTAATCCCGGAGGACTTCTGCCTGTTGTGGCTAAAGATTTCGGTCATAAAAGCATGACACGTAATCCGTTAATTTTCAGTTTATTTACCCGTATGCACTTAGTAGAAAGAGTCGCATCCGGTATTCCTCGTATGCAGGAAGCCATGAGGGAAGCAAATCTGCCTGAACCGGAATTCCATACAGAGGGGATGTTTACAGCAGTATTCAAACGCCAAATCTCTAACTCTGCCAACTATGACACAGTAAATGACATAGTAAATGACATAGTAAATGATACTATAAACGAGAATAAACAAGCTATTCTCAATCTATTGGTAACTACTCCCGGCTTAAATGCTTCTGAAATCAGCAAGCATATCAACAAGAGTTTAAGAACGACTATGCGATATATCAAGGTTTTACAAGATAAAAACTTGATAGAGTTTAGAGGTGCGCCTAAAACTGGAGGATATTTTTTGAAAAACGAAACGTATGAGATATAAGAATAACGATTTAAAGAAAGGAGCTAAATTTGCTTTATTCGTATCTTCATATTTACCATTATTTATATTGGTAATACTCAGGCAACTTTCGGATAACTATAATTATCTCCATTGGGGTGGAATATCAATAAATAGTATTAAAATATTTCTATCTTTCTTTGGCTTATCAAGTGTACTAACTTTGGTCTCTATATTGGGAATTATCGGATTGCATAATACATTGAAAAATATTGAAGATATATCAGAAAATGGATTTAATGCGCAAATTATTGATATTAAGAATAAAAATAGTGAATCTATCGGATATATAGCAACTTATATAATTCCTTTTCTATTTCAAAGCCTTAATGGGTGGTATGAAGGGATTTCTATCTTATTTTTAATGGGTATTATATATAGGATATATATAAATTCATCAATGATATTAATAAATCCAATTCTTAGTTGTAAATATTCTATTTATGATATTGAGTATTCTAAGAACAAAAAAATAAAAAACGGATTTATCATATCAAAAAATAATTCGTTACAGGATGAAGATAAAATAAAATTATATGAAATAGGAAACAAGCTGTTTTTCGCAATAAACAAAGAATAAATATGATATTAGAAGATTTACTTGAGAGATTGGAGGATATAGAGGTTAGTGATACATATCTCTATTTTATAACGCGAGTTTTAAAACATAATCAGAAAAAAAATAGCAAAGTTCTGGATAAATATCTTTTTAAAGTATATCAAGTTGACATAAATGATGAAATCCGTAATCATTTATATTCCTTGACGCAAGAACAATTATCGTATCTCATTAATAAAAAAACTGAGGTACATGAATATGATGTTATTGCAGATGATACGCAACATTTGTTCACTTATTCTATGACAAATAAAGTAATGTCATTTGCAGATGTTGTTAATAACCAGTTAAAAGCAATTCCACCTAAAATCACAAGTCTTGAAGAAATAATTGAAAATGAAGAACTATGGGCTTATTGTGTAGGATTTCAAAACCAAGACGAAGATAATATTTTCACATTTCGGAAAATTCTTGCAGGAAAAGTCGCTATTGATGAAAAAGACAGTAACAATCGGAAATGGATTCCTAAGGCACTAAGAACTGTCTTCAATACCAAAAGCCAAAAATTAGAGTTGATACAAGGAGAAACCGTCAATCTTGACAAACAAGTAGATTGTTTATATTATAATGATATTTTCTATATTGCTAAGAAAACTCAATTTGAACAGATAGTTGGATTGGAAGAGGAATATAAAAAGCAAGCAAAAGAAGTTTTAATTCAACTTGAAGAAACTAAGATGATTACAGGCTTAGAGATTATCAACCAACAAATTGAATCTAATCCATCAATCCATAAAAAACTGGTTCGACTTACCAAAATCGGGAATTACAAAGGAATTGACACCAAAGCCATAAACAAAATGCAACGGATTTGCAAGAAATATGGTAATCAATTGAATGTTAAGGATGGAAAACTCCATATAGAATCAGAAAATGATATAGATTTAACATTAAAGATGTTAGCAGACTACTATAAAAAAGGAGAAGTTTCCGGAAAAGCATATGGGACATATGCTGGAAAAGAAATAAAAGAAGTAAAACCTATAGAAAAATAACAATTATCTTCTATCTTTGCATTCAGAAATCGTACCCAAGATACAAACTGATGTCGAACGGTGCAAAGCTGTGAAAACCTTATTCAAGGGACTAACATCGTGATAAAGATATAACTTATTGAAAAATAGTGCTATACAAACCGATTTTCGATTCCTGGTGGCACCAC
>CAZCON010000209.1:0-3681 GCA_964500085.1 uncultured Lachnospiraceae bacterium | reverse complement strand
GGAGGGGCTTTTGGTGGACTGCGCTTACGATGGAGAGGAAGCGTTGGAGGCAGCAAAGAAAAATGAGTACGATGTGATTCTTTTGGACGTAATGCTGCCAAAGCTGTCCGGCTTTGAGGTGTGTCAGCAGATTCGTGAATTTTCCGATGTACCGATTGTGATGTTGACTGCAAAAAGCGAGGATATCGACAAGATAATGGGACTGGAATACGGTGCGGATGATTATATTACAAAGCCATTTAATATTCTAGAGGTGAAGGCCCGTCTGAAGGCAATTCTGCGCCGAAGCAGGAAAGCGGCGGAAAAGGAAGCAGAGGAAAACAGGCTTTCCGTAGGAGACATTCGTTTGGAGAGAGAGGGCAGGAGAGTGTTTTTAAAGGGGCAGGAGGTTAATCTGACGGCAAAGGAATTTGATCTTCTGGAGCTTTTAATGATGAATCCGAATAAGGTATACAGCCGGGAGAATCTGTTAAACATCGTTTGGGGCTATGAGTATCCGGGCGATGTCAGAACCGTGGATGTACATATCCGCAGGCTGCGTGAGAAGATAGAGCAGAATCCAAGCGATCCTGGCTATATTCATACAAAATGGGGGGTTGGCTATTTTTTCAAACTTTAAGAAGAAATTAAAAGCATGGAAAAGTATGCGTATTCATTTGCTGTGTGTGTTGCTTGTTGTCGGACTTTTCCCGATGTATGCAGGCATGCACGCCATGAGGGCGTTATACTGGAACTATGGTTATGAAAACCGAATCGGGCAGATGGAGGAGCAGGGAACTACTCTTGCAAGGCAGATTGCACAGACCGGCTATCTGGGACAGCAGACGCAGCCGGAGGTGACCGCAAAGCTGCAGTCGCTGGCAACACTGCTTGACGGGCGTATCATTCTGGTAAACAGCAGTCTTGCGATTGTGAAGGATACTGCAGGACGTGAAGAGGGAAAAACAGTAATTTCCAGAGAGGCGGTTTATGCCATGCAGGGGCAGAGGCGTACCTATTACAACGAAGCAGAAGGAATGGCAGAGGTAACGCTTCCGATTGTGCTGGGGGCCGGTACGGAAAGCGGCGGTCAGGTAATCGGGGTGCTGATTATACACAGCTCTCTTGCAGACCTGATTGCGGCGCAGAAGCTGTTCCGGGAAAATATTGCGGTACTGATGAGCGGGGCGGCGGTGCTTCTTCTGGTAATTTCGCTCTGGGTATCCGGAAGAATGACGCGATCCCTGCGTACCCTTTCCGGGCATATCAGACGAATGGCGGAATCGTTTGAAAGTACCCGGATGCCGGAAAAGAACGGTTATCTGGAGGTAGAACAGATTGCAGAGACATTTGGACATATGATGGAGCGGGTGAATGCAACGGAAAAATCCAGACAGGAGTTTGTGTCGAACGTATCACATGAGCTTAAGACACCGTTGACGGCCATTAAGGTACTTTCAGACTCGCTTGTGCTGGAGCCGGATGTGCCGATTGAAATGTACCGTGAGTTTATTGCGGATATCAATTCAGAGATTGACCGGGAAGCAAAGATTGTGAATGATTTGCTTTCTCTGGTGAAGCTTGACAAGACATCGGGTGAAATGCATATTGCAGAGGTCAATCTCAATGAACTGTTGGAGATTATTTTAAAGAGACTGAAGCCGCTTGCCCTGAAACGTGGCATTGAGATGGTATTTGAAAGCTACCGGACGGTGCTTGCGGAAATTGATGAGGTAAAGATGTCTCTGGTATTTACAAATCTGGTTGAGAATGCCATTAAATACAATCGGGACGGCGGCAGAGTGATGGTGTCGTTAAATGCAGATCATAAGTATTTTTATGTAAAAATTGAAGATACCGGTATTGGAATCCCGGAGGAAGAGCAGGGACTTATTTTCGACCGTTTTTATCGGGTGGATAAGGCACGTTCCAGAGAAACCGGAGGTACGGGCTTAGGGCTTTCCATTACAAAAAGTGCGGTTCAGATGCATAAGGGTGCAATCAAGGTACAAAGCATTCCGAGAGTAGGCTCTATTTTTACGGTGCGGATTCCGTTAAGCTTTGTGCCGGCGGCGCAGTAAGGGGGCATAGGATGAAACGAAGAAAATGGATTGTTGCACCGGTAATATTGCTTCTGGTTCTGGCAGGGTGTCGGAGTAACCCGCAGCCTACGGTATGGGAAGGCGATATTCTGGTGTATTATCTGAACAAAGAGGGAACAGGAATTGCAGACGAGGGTTATGCGCCGGAAAATGAGGGAGGAGCGGAGCTGGTAACAGAGCTTTTGCAGCATATGTGTACCCCTCTGGATGAAGAACACCGGGCATCTATTCCGGAGCAAGTGATGCTTCCGGAGGTAACTATGGGCACTGACGGACTGGTAACCCTACAATTCAATGAAAGCTATGCTGCGGTAACCGGTGTGCAGGAGGTGCTGATGCGGGCAGCGATTGTAAAAACCCTGTGTCAGATGGTTGAAGTTGACTCGGTGGAATTTTATGTAGCCGGACAGCCGCTCATGGGAGCACAGAATACTCCGGTGGGAATTATGAAAGCAGAAGATTTTATTGATAATACGGGACCGGCGACAAATGAATACCAGTATTTGTATGCAACGGTGTATTATGCAAACGCAGCAGGGGATGCCCTGCTCGCCTCGAATCTGAAAATTCCTTACAGCGGATCGGAAAACGAAGAACAGATTGTGCTACGGCAGCTGATTGCAGGACCGGTAGAGGAAACAATGTATCCGGTGCTTCCGGGAGAAACAAGGGTACTCAGTGTGTCCACGAAGGAAGGAATTTGTACCGTGGATTTGAGCAGAGAATTTTTGGACAGGCTGCCGGAGGTATCAGAGGAGGTTACGATTTATTCGGTTGTGAATACCCTGATGGAGCTTCCGGATATTTACCAGGTACAATTTTTAATCGAAGGGGAGAAAAAGAGGTTCTATCAGACGATGGATTTGACGCTTTCGTATGAGCGGAATTTAAATGTGATTGAAAGGGAGTAGGGGAAGAAAACAGTATGATAGGGAAAAGGGTTATTATTTTGAAGCGGCCGGCGGTGCTTTACGCAGCAGTCTTTGCGACCGGAATTGCGTCTGGAGAAGCTCCGGTCTGGGCGATATTTGGAGCGGCGGGTGGACTTTCTGTGGCGTTGAGCCTGTTTTTACGGCATTGGAAGCACGGCGGTCGGCAGATTTCACGTTCGGATCAGCTGCTTGTGCTTGCTCCGTTGTTTTTGCTACTTGGCTTTTTTGTGTTTGGCAGGGAAAAGGCAGAATACGAAAACTTTCGGGATTGCTTTGCAGATAGTATGGATGCTGGACGAGAAGTGTTGGCCAGAGGAAAAGTTCGTCATATCCGGCAAACTCAAACGGGGCTCCGTTTTGAATTGGAGGAAGCAGAGGTGACGGCTTACTCCGGAGGTGACAGGTATCGTCCTGTAGGTACGCTGCTTGTATATGCAGAGGGAGATTTGGCAGAAAACGGGGAACTGAAAGACGGACAGAGTGTGCTCCTTTACGGGAAGGGGAGTGAATTTGAGTCGGCTCCGAATCCCGGCGGCTTTGATGCGGGTGTATATTATTTTTCTATCGGGATTACGGGAGCGGTTCATGGGAAAACCATTCGGATTACGGATTTTTCGTATCATCGTCTCAATCAGACATTAGCTCAGGCAAAACAGATTGTATTAAAA
>CAZCON010000208.1:0-3681 GCA_964500085.1 uncultured Lachnospiraceae bacterium | reverse complement strand
GGAAGCTTTGTGAAACAACGGGAATAGATTTTGGAATATGTTATATGTCGGAAAAAGAACTACAAAATTCATACTACGCACCTTGCTTACATGAACTTACGGAGAACGATAGAGTGCGGCTGCAAGAATTGCAGAAGGAGTCGAAGTACAGAACTACAGTGGAATATATGCTTGCAAATAATGTGAAGCTGGAACAGGAAATAGTGAGTTTAAATCTAATGAATACTAATAAGGCTGAATGATTGTTGAATACGGAAAGCAATACGGTTATGGTTGTAAAAAGCGGACATAGTGTTCCTGACTGACCTTTGCCATTTCGCAAAAACTGTGATAGGTTTCAAAATTGTGGAACATATCTTCATACAGCTCCAGAGTACAGGCGCATACACTGTTTAAATTCCGGTATAAAAGGAGGGAGTCGTCCAGTAACCGTTCGGCAGTTCCAACCTGGATGAGCACTTTTGTATTTTTTAAGCAGGAATACTCCCCTAAAGCGGTGGAAAGTGCCGGATTTTTAACGTCCAGAGTCCCATTCCTTGTAAAAATCCGAACGGAGCTTTCCAGAAGATGATTTGTCAAAAAGGCAAGGTCCTTTGGCTGGTTGCTGCGGATGCTGTGACCGGAAAGAGAGGCATCACTAAAGGGAGAAAACAGGATAAGTCTTCCCGGACAGGGAAGCTGTTTTTCCCCGAAATGCTGTATGGCAGCAAGGAGGGAGCAGGCACCGGAGGAATCTGCAAGCGCAGTAACGTGTTCTGCACGATAGCCGCAGGTATCCAGAAGATAGCGGTAGGAATCCATAATATCCGAAAGGGTCTCTTCTAAGGGATAATCCAGACCAATGCGGTAGTCAGGCGCATAAACGGCGGAATCGACGGCTTCGCAGATACGCTCAGAGAGACGGAGATTCAAATCCTGTAAACGACGTTGAAAACCGGCTCCGTGAATGTAAAAAACAGCAGGGCTGCTGCCCGGTGACAGTAGCCATTCCGGTTTTGTAAGAAATTCCATTCCGATGGTATGTCCGTTACTGCCTGAAACCGGAAGGCAGCCGTACTGTAACAGGGAGCTGTGTGGAGCAAAGCCGGTTTTACGAAGCCCGGTGTCTGTGTGATAATCTGCCTTGTGGTGCAGCATTTCTTCATAAATTGGGATTTCGATATTGAGGTTCATTTTTGTCACGGTTTCCCGCATACGGTGAAAGCTATCGGTTGACATTATGTTTCTGACTTCTTTTATCATGTTGAAAATTGCCCCCGTTCATTACAGAAGATAAGATTCCATGTGCATTATAGCAAAAAACGCTGAAAAACGCCAGCCCCGGACGGAATACTTTATAAGAATGTGGCAAAAATAGAAAATAGTTCTCGAAATTGCAGAAGAGATGTGTTATAATCATATGATAGGTAAGGTGGAGAGGAATATTTGGCTTCAAGGAAAGGGAGGGTTGGATGCTTAACAATCGCAAAGTCCGGCTGATGACGCGACTTGCCATGTACGAGCAGAGTGAAGGCAAGGAGGATGTCCGGCTGAGTAAATATTTCCGTTCGGACTATGTTCGGTTGCAGACTCTGAAAACTGTGGTGTCTGTTACGACAGGATATCTTTTAGTGCTTTTAATCTTGGTGGTATATCATTCCGAGTATCTGATTCGGGACGCGGTGATTCTGGATTATCGGGGACTGCTGGTAAAATATGCAGGAATTTATGTGGCGCTGCTTGCTGTATATTGCGCGTTTGGCACCATTGGCTATATGATAAAGTACCGGGCTTCTCGGAAAAAGCTGGCAAAGTATTTCCGGATGCTGCGAAGACTCCGTAGTATTTATAAGGAAGAGAATGGAGAGCTAGCAACCGGAGAGGAGGAGAACATAGAGTATGATGGTAACAATACTTGAATTTCGCGCATTGTTTCTGCGCTTTTTGCAAAGGTTTCAGCTTGTTATTGAGCCGGTTTTAAAGTTTATCATAGCATTTGTGGTATTTCGCTGTATCAACCATGCCATCGGGCATGAAGCGCATTTGATGAGCCTGCCGGCGGAGCTTTTGCTGGCACTTTTAGGAACCTTTACCCCACCGGTGATTCTGGTACTGCTCGGCGCGGTGGTTTCTCTGGTGCATGTTTATGTCGCATCGCCTTTGCTTGCAATTTTAGTGGCGCTGCTTATGGTGATTCTGTATTGCTTTATTGCACGGTTTTCGGGAAAATACGGTTATGTGGTGCTGGCAGTGCCAATTTTGTTTTTGTTGAAGATACCGTATGTGGTGCCGCTTGTGCTGGGACTTGTTGCAACACCTATGACGATTCTTCCGACCGCCTGCGGCGTTATTGTATACCGGATGTTTACGGTAATCAGTTCGGCAGCGGAGCTGGAAAGCAGCACCGCAATTGATGATATTCTGGCTCTTTACATTGATGTGATAGACCAGCTGGTTGCAGACAAACAGATGATTATGACAATTGCGGTATTTTCGGTAATCATCGTAGCCATGTATCTGATTCGGAAGCTTGGTATCGAGTATGTGTTTGAAATTGCAATAGCAGTAGGTGCCATTATATGCATTCTTGGTTTTCTGGTGGCTGATATGGTGTTCGGTACGGAACTGAACATTACCGCCATGGTATTTGGAACGGTAGGCTCCATGCTGATTGCGCTCGTATTTCAGTTTTTCCGTCTCGCACTGGACTATACGGCGGTAGAACGGGTACAATTTGAGGATGACGACTATTACTATTATGTAAAGGCGGTTCCGAAAATCAATCTTGCAGTTCCGGAGCGGAGCGTAAAGAAAATCAGTGCCAAGGCAGAAACGGTGGCCGCCACAGAGGCAGAGGAAATGTCTGGGGCTGCCGGATTGTCCGAGGAGGAGCGCTATGCTATGGGAGAAGAGCTTTTGGATGATGAGGAGGATTCCTTTTCTTAGAAAAAGTGTTAATAGGGTGTTCTTTTGACTGGTTACTAATGGCAAAGCCGGGAAACGGTGATTTTAAGATACAAGGGGCGGATAGGTATGGAGAGCCTGAAGGAGCTGTTTGCAAAGGTGGCAGCATGGATGCGGATTCCGACAGTGACGTTGATTGATCTGTTGGAGATTGTGATTATTGCATTCATTGTTTACCACGTAATTAAGTGGGTCAGAACCACAAGAGCATGGATGCCGGTAAAGGGTCTGATGATTTTGCTGGCATTCTGGCTGGTTGCGTCAATTTTAAAGATGGAAGTGATTCTCTGGATTTTGAACAATACCATTGGTGTCGGTATCACAGCGATTATCATTGTGTTTCAGCCGGAGATCAGACGTGCGCTGGAACAGCTCGGTCAGCAGAGCTTCCCGTCTACGCTGCGGATTTTTTCAGAGAATAAGGAAAAGGAAGAACGCTTTTCTGAACGGACGATTGAGGAGCTTGTAAAGGGTGTGTTTCAGCTGGCAAGGCATAAGACCGGCGCGCTGATTGTCATTGAACAGGAGGTTTCGCTTGCCGAGTATGAGGAAACCGGAATTGCAATAGATTCCCTTATCAGCAATCAGCTGCTCATTAATATTTTTGAACATAACACGCCACTGCATGACGGAGCGGTGCTGATTCGTGGGAACCGGATTGTGGCAGCGACCTGCTATCTGCCGGTATCAAAGAATATGCGGCTAAGTAAGGAGCTTGGGACAAGACACAGAGCCGGA
>CAZCON010000207.1:0-3682 GCA_964500085.1 uncultured Lachnospiraceae bacterium | reverse complement strand
CTATAAGCGTCTGCCGGAGCCGTTGCTGAAGGTACTGAAAACGTTTGAGGAGTACCTCGACCGAAATGTTGCTATGAAGTAAGGGAAACTTTTAGATAGCGGAGAAAGGCTTGGTAATATAAAATGAGCAAGGAAAATGTGGATATAAAATATGAATTTGTAATAATACACACATTGGTGTAGAAATGTGTGAACCGGCTTGTATCAAATATACCGGTGGTTCTACATTTACCTGTTCTGATAAGGCGACTGCAAAGGCGGTAGCAAAGAGAACTTATGAAGCGGCGGTAGAACTGTTTGCCATGCTTTGTAAGGAATATGAACTTAATCCAACGGCGGATGGCGTTATCATCAGTCATGCGGAAGGTCATAAGAGAGGAATTGCCAGCAATCATGGTGACCCAGAACATCTCTGGAGACAGCTTGGCATGGGATATACTATGGATGGATTCCGTAGGGCTGTTAAGGCTGCCATGAATGTGCAAGAGCAACAGAAAGAGACTGCAGCAGAACCGGAGAAGTGGTACAGAGTCCGTAAGAGTTGGGCAGATGCAAAGAGCCAGAAGGGAGCCTATAAGGTACTCAAAAATGCCAAGGCATGTGCAGATAAGAATGAAGGTTATTCCGTTTATGATTGGAATGGCAATGTGGTGTACGCACCATCAAAGCCATCTGAGCCGGAGCAGAAAAAGGTATCTTACCGTGTGCGTGTCAGCATCAAGAATCGGGTCTATTGGAGTGAGAACTTCAGTAGACCTGTTTTTTTATTGGTATGAAACTGATTTTGGATGAGAATACTATGTTTATGATAATATATAGTTTGAATTTTCGTCGTAATGGATTTGGCGCAAACCAAAATGACAAAAATATAAACTTGACAAATCTAAGATATGGGAGTATCATTAGTTTAAAAGATTGGCAAAATGGTTTGTGCAAGAACTAAAACGACGACAAAATGAACGGAGGTGGAACATGAATCTATATTTTGAACTATTGAAAAAACCAGTATTCAATATGGAAGATGTAAATGAGTTTTATAATAATATGGATAGCGCACGTTCTGCGATTAAACGATTGATGAAGGATGGTATGGTAGCCAAGATACGTAATAACATGTACACCTGTATTAGCGGAGAAACTGGTGCACCGGTTGCAAATCGTTTTCAGATAGCCAGCCACATTACACCAACATCCTATGTGTCTCATCATACGGCCATGGAATATTACGGAATTACAGATCAGGTCTTTTATGATGTGTATGTATCTTCTGAGACTAGCTTTCGTGATTTTACGTTTGATGGCTATACGTACTGTTATGTTGCATCGAAAAGTTTAGAAGGCATTGAGAAACCTCCGTATAGCGGCGGTGTTGCTGTAACTAACTTAGAACGTACTATTGTAGACAGTATCAAGGATATGGACAAGATTTCCGGCATTGAAGAAGTGGTGCAGAATATAGGGAGTGTACATCGAATGCAGGAAAAAAGACTGCTTAAGTATCTGGAACTTTACCAGAATCAATTCTTGTATCAGAAGATGGGATATCTGTTATGGCAGCACAAGGAGCAAATGGGATTGTCCGATTCTTTCTTTGAAAAGTGTAAGAAACAAATTGGTAAAAGCAAGCGTTATCTTACACGTGACCAGGATGGTGGCTGTTATGATGATACTTGGAAGCTGGTAGTGCCGGATGATTTACAAAATATGAAGAATGGAGTGATGATGGATGCCGATATATAATAAAGTAGAAATTGGGCGTGTTGCACAGCAACATGGATTTGTGAGAGATACCTTTGAAAAGGTATTACGCTTGAAGGAAATACTGCGTTATCTGAATGAAGAAGAATATTTGAGAGAACATCTGCTTTTAAAAGGTGGAACAGCCATCAATTTGACTGTATTCAATTTGCCACGTTTGTCTGTGGATATCGATATGGACTACACACCAAATGATATGAAAGAAGATATGTTGGAAGCTAGAGAGAAGATTACGACTCTCATAAAAGATTACATGGAGGCAGAAGGATACCAGTTATCCAAAGGTTCCCGATTTACGCATAGCTTGGATGCTTTCTATTATCAGTATCAGAATGTTGGCGGTAACAGAGATATGATTAAGATAGAATTGAATTATTCTTTGCGTGCACATATTTTGGAACCGGTACATAGAAGAATTCTTCCAGAGGTATTTGACGATGGCTTGGAGATTCGTATGGTAGCTCCGATGGAGATTTTTGCAGCAAAAGGAAATGCGCTGATTAGTAGAGCTGCTGCAAGAGATTTGTATGACTGGGGAAATCTGATTGCCGAGAATTTGTTTGCTGAGGAAAGAGATATGTTTCGTAAATGCTTTGCATTCTATGCAACAATTTCCGCAGAGACTGTAAATCGAAACTTTGATACATCAGCCATTGATTCCTTAAAGTTTGATAAGATACGAAGAGATTTATTTCCTGTGCTCAGTAAGAAAGATAATTTCAAACTGGACGAAAGAAAGCAGCAGGCAAAGGATTACATTGCAGAATTGATGCAGTTGACGGAACGAGAGCAGGAATACATGGACCGTTTTATCGCAAAAGAGTATGTTCCGGAATTGTTATTTGATGATAAAAAAATCGTGGAAAGAATTAAGGAACATCCGATGGCACTTTGGAAATGCCAACAATAACATATTGAAATTAGAGTGATGCCTAGTGGTTATGCCGTTAGGCATTATTTTTTTACACTTTTCTTGGCTTTTACCGGAAAAATCTCGGCAGAACCTACTTAGGAAGGTAGAAGGAGGGGATGCCGTATGAGTACAGAAAATAGACAGCAGTTCTTTCCTGTTTCAGAGCCGCACAACAATGATAAGAACATAGGAAACCGGCGTATTGGGAAGATAAATAAACAAACTCAGAAGATAGGCTTCTTATAAGCAGATTGGGAATTGAATAAAGAGAACCCATAAAGGAACTATAGAAAACTTGCAGGGAAGCATACACAGATTTTCAGAACAGTTGGACTTACATTAATTAAGAAGGAGCAGGGGCACTCAGAAGGCAACAGAGAAACAAAATGGTGTCCCCATGGCAAGGTCCGTATAGTGCATGGTTTTCCTTTACAACATGCAACACTTCACAAGACATTCAGATATCGTTTGATTTTACACGGAAGTGCGGTTCAAAAGAAACATAGAAAGGTGCAGATATACCAATATACCAATTTTATTGCAAGGTGGTTTACATGTCCAACTGTGGGTGGAGTAGTAGCAGAAAATAAAATAGGGGATGCGTTTTCTTTGTTGTTGATATATAATGGAAAAGACAAGGAGGAGCTTAAAAAAATGATGAGCGAAACAGGTGCTTTGGAAGCAAAGAAAGAATTGAAGCGTATGAGGTGTGTTTAGTCCTTTATTGAAATTGGAAATCTTAGGGAATGGTAAAAACGGAGCATTTTACTACGTTTTTACCATTTTTTCTGGCTATCTTATGCCAAGTTATGCTATACTATGAAAAGATAAGTTTAACAGAGAAAAGTATGATAAACAGTGATAAAACCAAGATATTTCGGAGGTAGACCAACTTATGCAAAGAAAAATAAAAATCCTATTTATCTGCCACGGCAGGTCAGTTGTACAATAAATCGGACTTTGGTAAACTGGGGCAGAGTAGGGCATAATGTACCGCAACCCCGCATAAAT
>CAZCON010000206.1:0-3686 GCA_964500085.1 uncultured Lachnospiraceae bacterium | reverse complement strand
TGCACCATGCAGGAACGCCGGGAGTCTCTACTCTGTCAAAACTCGGCGTATAGGGTTTAATATCCCGTACCGAGGTATTGTCATTTGCGTCAATGAACGCAACACGAATAATGCCGCTGGCGAAATCAATATGAATCACTTCGGATGCCGTCAATGCAATCGGATTTGGCCGTGCAGGAGAGCGTGTTGCGAACACACCCATGACTTCCGGTGCGCCCTGATAGGGCTGCTGCGTCTGTAGCTCATGTTTTTCCTCCATGATTTGTTATTCTCTATTCTCTGTTTATATTATATCCTCATTTTTTAGAATATCAAGATGTTTCGTAAAACTGATAATATTTTGTAACTGTGCATGTATTCAAAAATTGTTTGCATATTGTCTTTGATTCTCCCATTTTTCTCAAGACATATATCTCATATACCACAACACCACTGACTCCAAGCATCTTTGCTACCTCTGAAAAAGAATATGACATCCTAGTCAATTCAGCATTCTTGTGAATGAAATTTAAATTAGTATTCAAATTAGTAATTGAATCTGCAATATAAATGTGGTACACTAGGTATAGAAGAAAAGAGAGATAACAAGAGTTATGTAACGGGCATATAAAGGATGAAGTGCTTTGCCAATGGAAAAGAGAAGGTTTAGGAGGGATTCGTTATGGCAATTATGGAGAGACCGGTTGTCAGCACACTGGCTGACGGTGGAAAGTATTGGGAGCATACTTATGAGAAGTTTTATTTAAAGGCATATGTACCGGCTACGGAGATAGACGGACAGGTAAATAACTATACCTTTCGGGCACCGCTTTTACTGGTGTTTGAAGAGTACAGACAGACCATGGAGGCGGCGATTGCCTTTGCCAAGAAGAGTGGGTTGGAAGAGATTGCATCTGCGGTGGACAGTAGTGTTCTTTTTGTATATCCGACCTGTGAAGGTGGCTGGAAAAATGCAACGGAAGAGTTATATGCTTCCGTGATAGCCGAGGTGAAGATGGAGCCGCGCTATGAAGATGGGATTGTGGAGCAGCATGACTTTTTTAAGCAGGAGTTTCGGGGCTTCTTTATCCGGGGCGCGATTTTTAGAGCGGATATTTATAGCTTTGGTGCGTCGGCGAATTATGTTGCAAAGCATTTGTTAAAGACGCTTTACGGGGAATACCTCTGGGGACCGGGAGAGATTACCCCTGCCATGTGCTCCATGGAAAACCTCAGTGTACTTCCAAACGTAGAGCGTAAGGATATCGGTATTCTTAGTGTGGGAAATTCTACGGAGGTAAATGCCGCGTTCAAGGGGTGTAAGAATCTTTTGGTTAAGGATGTGGCAGATTATAAGGCTGACTTTAAGAGGTTTGTCCGCAAGTTTAAGATGTGGTGCGGCAATATGGAGATGGAGCCGGATTTTGAAACAATGGGTATGACAGAAGAAGCCGGCTGTGTACTTGTCAAAACTTCATCGGATAACAAAGGTGCTTTTCAAGATACGAAAGAGCACAAAGTGGGTTACTTTGCGTACTACAACAATGATTTGTTTGAGAAGAAACCGGCACCGCTCTTGATGGGATTTCATGGCGGTGGTGATTCTTCCATGTACCTGACCTTTGTTGCGGGCTGGTACGAAATCGCTCACAGGTATGGATTCTTGTTTGTGTCTCTGGAAAACCATCAGAACGTTACTGCGACAGAGGTAATCGAAGTAATCGAGGATTTAAAGAAGCGCTACAACATCGATGAGCATCGCATTTATGCCACCGGATTTTCTATGGGCAGCGGTAAAACATGGGATATGTTTCAGGAGTATCCGGAGGTTTTCGCGGGAATTGCACCGGCAAGCGCTTTGTTCCCGATAAAGAATAATCCGTTCGGTAAGTCTTTGGGGGATGAGGGCTTAAATAGGTCGATACCGGTTCCGATATTCTATTCGGGCGGGGAATTGTCCCATTTGCCGGAGCTTCCGTTTCAGGCAGAGACCTGCCTTGACCGGGTACAGTATGCTGCACAGGTCAACCGATGTAAGGAAAAATTTGATGTAAATTATGCTGATAAGGACAACTGGGCTGACCCGATTTGGGGCATTTCCGGTTCCCGTATCGAGAAAGTACACGATGATTCACGCGGAAGTGACCTGACCATTCATTATTTTGAAAGTGAAGACGGCGTATGCCGTACCGCATTTGCCAGTGTCAGCGGACAGGTACATGAGTGCAGACATCATACCAATGAGAATGCGTGGAAGTTTATTTCGCAGTTTACGAGGTGATTGCAGGAAAAATACAGAAGTTCAAACAATACGTTTCAAAGCAGCCGTTACAAAAAGTGGCGGCTGTTTTTTATTAAGGAACGCTTAGAAAGTGAATCTTTTGAGTTGATATTGATTTGGTTGAACGACCCGCCATTTTTGGAGGGTCGTTCAGCAGACAGGGAACAATTTCGTCTATCCAAATGTCAATACAGCCTTGTTCAATTGCGGTCATGTAATCACCCCTTTATATATTATTTGTACTGTAATACAGTAAATTTAGGTGTTCGTAAAACTGTCATTTACTTAACATATAAAACAAAATGCATATCTTTATTTACTTCTTGCAATACACCTTTTTGAACATATCCCAACTTTTCGTATAAATGGCAATCTTTTTTCTCCTCTTTAATCGTTACCAGACTCCATTTCTCTGCAATAGAATACATTTTTTCTATCTCTTTCAAAAAAAATTGAGCATATCCATTACCTTGATATTGCGGAAGAATAGCTAAATCAGCTATACTAAATTCTCCTTTTGCTCGTTGACCAACACGAACATATCCGATTGGCATTTCGTCAAGCATCAAGAAATACGCATCTGAATTATTTCTTTTCAAATCAAACTGTATATTTTCTATCGTTTTATTTGCAGGATTTTCTTCTTCGTCGTGATACTTTTCCAATAATGGGAAATAAGCTTCTCTAATTATTCTCTTCACATCAGTTGCATAGCTTTCATCTATTTTCAATATATTCATATATTTACCTCCTCCACAAGTTGGGATTTATCGCTCTTTATATGTATCAATAATAATGTTTAAATTCTTCTCTAATGTATCTGAACCATCTAAGTGTATTACTCTACATTTAAGGGATTTCATCCAATTCTCATGCTGCTGTAATGTACAACCGCCAATTCCATAGTCATATCCAGCAATACCGTTTAACATTTTCTGGTGTTCTTCATACATATCTCCACCTTCTAAGACGCGTTCTCCAAACCTTCCCAGTTCTCGCTCATGCACACGCTTTACACGAATTTGTGCAGCTGTATGAAGATGCACAACCAATTCAAAACAAGGGTCAAAATACTCGTGAAACGAATCCATAGACCCTGCCATTACAAAATGCTCACCATTTGATATTGCTTCTTGTAACCGACTGATTTTTTCTGCTTTTGGATACATTGCAGAAAAAGGAATCTCTGTATCCTTACGCCATATATATTCATCAATGTCCACAAACGTATATCCTAATTCATTGGCTACCAATTTTCCAAGTGTAGTTTTTCCTGCTCCCGAAGAACCCGTTATCATAATGCCTGTTGCCATTTTGTTGAACGACCCGCCATTTTTGGAGGGTCGTTCAGCATAGCATGGTGTTTTGTTTTTCTCTTAAATTGTGCTTAAATTCAAGTAAAATTTCTATTTCTTTTTGATCGACT
>CAZCON010000205.1:0-3706 GCA_964500085.1 uncultured Lachnospiraceae bacterium | reverse complement strand
CATCATATCGTCTGGTAATGGAATGCTCTTTAAATTGTTCCGCAAGATTCCGGTGTGCAATGTCGTTCTTGCAGACAACTAAAATACCGGTGGTATCCTTGTCAATCCGATGTACGATTCCGGGACGTAAAATACCGTTAATTCCGGAAAGGGAACCCTTGCAATGATAAAGCAGTCCATTTACGAGTGTTCCCGTATAATGGCCTGCTGCCGGGTGAACAACCATTCCTTTTGGCTTATTCACTACAATTACATCTTCATCTTCATAAACGATATCCAGCGGAATATTTTCGGCTTCGACCTCCAGTCCTTCCGGTGCAGGAAGCAATACCTTAATCTCATCTCCTGCTTTTACAAAGTCCTTGGAGCGTCCGGTATTGCCGTTCAGCCATGCTCCACCGCTTTCAATCAGCTTTTGTACATAGGAGCGGGACACCTCCGGATAATTTAACGCAATGCACTTATCCAGACGGAATCCTTCATCTGCCTCCTGTGCTATGAATTTGATTTCTTCCATTTGCTAAAATCCTCATCCTTATAATAAAAAACCAGTAATACGCATGTTAAAATACAACCACAAACAATACAGATGTCTGCCACATTAAATACCGGGAAGCTGATAAGGTCAAAGGAAAACATATCGGTTACTTTTCCAAAAACAATTCGATCTATCATATTGCCAAGTGCACCGGCCGTAATGAAAACAATCGAAAGGCGAATCGGACGCATTCTTTTCCCACGCGGAAGCTTGAGATAGAAAACAATGATTGCTATCATTACAATAACGGAAAACAAAGTAAGTGCCCATGTATGCTTATGAAAAATCCCCCATGCCCCTCCGGTATTATAAACCAGCCGGAAAGAAAATACATCCTTCCATACTTCTATTGCAGCTGCGGCAAGTCTGGTTCTTGCCCATTTTTTGCTCAGCTGATCCACGGCAATGCAGAGTAACACCAGAAAACTGTGCCAGAGATTTTCACGCCAAACTACCTTTTGTTTCATTGCATAACTCCCTTATTTTTGTGTAATTGTCTGGAACGCAGACCAGATTTCATCATCGGAAACCTCCGGATCAATATAGGCGTTTCCGATGGAATCTAAAAGAACAAACTTAATCTTTGCTCCATCTGCCTTTTTATCCTTATGGCAAACCGCTAACAATTCCTCTTTTTTGATAGAGTGGCATTTTACCGGCAAACCATATGCCACTAAAAGCTCACGCACCTTTACTGCGTCATCCGTGGAAATCATTCCGCGCAATACAGAAACCACCGCTGCAACAACCATGCCAATGGATACACATTCGCCATGCAGTAAGGAAAAATTACTAACCTTTTCTACTGCGTGACCAACCGTATGTCCAAAATTCAGCAGGGCTCGCTCTCCCTTTTCCTTCGGATCCTTTTCTACTACAGCTTTTTTGATGGAAAGACTCTGGTAGATCATGGAGCGAAGAAGCTCTGCATCCTTACAAATGATGCCATACTTCTGCTCCTTCAGGAAACGATAGAAGCCGGTATCACGAATAAAGGCATGCTTTACTACCTCTCCCATGCCTGCCGAAAACTCGCGTTCCGGAAGAGTTTTCAGCGCGTTGACATTGATATAAACTGCTGACGGCTGATAAAAGGCTCCAACCATATTTTTGTAGGACTTAAAATCAACACCGGTTTTTCCCCCAATCGAGGAATCTACCATGGAAAGCAGCGATGTCGGAATGCCGATGAAACGAATACCACGCAGATAGGTAGCTGCAACATATCCGGTCAAATCACCGGTAACACCGCCACCGACTGCCAGCAGCATATCATTCCGGTCAAAGGACTGTTCAATCAGAAACTCATACAACCGTTCCACGGTAGTAAGATTTTTGGATGCCTCTCCTGCCGGAAAAGAAAAGGATACACAGGATATGTCCTCCTTTTGCAACAGGGCAAGTATGGCTTCACCATATAATGTCATAACGTTAGAATCGCTGACGATACATAGCTTTCGCCCATCAATTCCCAAACCCCGAAGCACAGAAACCAAATCCTTGTAGCTTTCCCTTAAGTGGATTTCATATAACGTTTTTCCTTCTTCATCGTGTACTATAAGCTGCTCCATCAAACATACACCTCTGTTTCTCTTATAATAATGCACACCTATTCGTTATTTAAATCAATAATCTCAAATTCATCCTCTTCCATGGAATCCAACGGGTTCTCTGCAAAAGACTCTTTTGTATCATTATAGACACCCGATGGAGGCTCTATGGAATCCGGAACATTCTCAAACATCGAAAGTGTATCCAGCTGGATTGTAAAGCTTTGACTGTCCAAAAGCTCTGTCTGGGCTGCAGCCAGACTCTTAAATTTCGCCTTGTACATATCATACTGACGCACAAGCTCCACTGTCTGCTTGCGAATCATTTCAAGCTCTTTCTTTGCATCCTCCAGAATTACATTTGCCTTAGAGACTGCCTCCTGTTCAATCAGCATCGCATTTTTCACTGCATTATTTTTTGTTTCCCCTGCAACACGCTCTGCCAGCACAAGTGCTTTTTGTAAGGACTTTTCCATATTTTTATAATATTGCAGACCTTCCTTTAATACATTGATGCGGTCGCTCATTTCCATTTTTTCACGATACAGCTCTTCATAATTTTCAAGAATTTCCTGCATGAAATTGTCTACATCCTTTTTGTCGTAGCCCAATCCACCGGATTTAAATATCTTGTTCTGAATTTCGATTGGTGTAATCATATGTTTTTCCTTTCTCTATTGGTAATGCTCCAGGACAATGGAAATGCGTCCTTTTTTTGTCAATCCGCCGATTTCCTTCAGACGAACCTTCCCTTTGCCTCGGAACGAAATAACATCGCCTTCTTTTATCTGTGCAGAGGCAGATAAGCTTTCACGACCATTGATAAACAGTCGGCCGGCAGAAATTGCCGTGACGGTACTGCTTCTGGATACGCCAAACGCAAGAGCCGCTATTGCATCCAGTCGGTTTGCTGAAACCGTTCCTGTTATAGTTCGAAACTCACGTTCAAATTCAAATTCCTCACGTTCCGTATTGGTACAGGACACTCTGGTATGACGAACCTGTGTAAGCTGCTCTGACAAAAAAGGAGCAATTCGTTCGGAACAAAACAGAAGGGCTTCTTTATCTTTACAATAAATGTCTCCAATGACTGAACGCTCCAGTCCAAGCCCCAGCACACTGCCAAGCACATCTCTGTGAGACAGCACTTCCGCAAATTTAAGGTTTTGAGGAAGAATATGCAGTCTGCAAATCGGAAACATCTCCTGCGTGATTTCTATATTTTCCGGTGCAATACAAAGCATCTGACGTTCTGCCGCAGGACATCCGCCGAACAGTCTGTAATTTGCCCCCGACAAAGCTGCTTTTGCCGTCTCAATTTCGCTCAGGGTAAGAAAATCCGTAAATTCGATTTGATGTGCAAAATCTGCTCTTTTTCGCAGCTCCAGAATCCTTTTTTTTAACAGAAGCTCCTCCATACCGCCGCACCTACTGGTTCAGAGTCGGAACTTCAAAACCATTCTGCTCTACATAGGAAAGATAATCCCCTGAAATATCTACATTCTCCGGAGAAACAATAAAAATCAGATTAGAAATCTGATGAATTTTTCCGTTTAAGGCATACACTGCGCCGGAAATAAAGTCCATAATACGCTGTGCCAGCCCCAAATCGATTCCT
>CAZCON010000204.1:0-3706 GCA_964500085.1 uncultured Lachnospiraceae bacterium | reverse complement strand
AGCACGTTAGCAGTGTTTTGAGCATAAAAATTCAGTCCTTTCATTTCCAGCTCAATTTCCCGGATGCGCGCTTCCGTTTTTAGAAGCTCAGCCTCTACGGAAAGCATTTCTTCATAAATGGTGCGTTCCGAGGAAAGGTCCTGATGCTGGGAAAGGTAGCCGATGGTGGTACCCTTTGCAGTAATTACTTCGCCGGAATCTGCGGAAAGCTCCTGCATGATAATCTTTAAAAGCGTGGACTTTCCGGCACCATTGATGCCGACAATTGCCATTTTCTCACGTTCGTTGATATGAAAAGAAACCTGATTCAGTATTGTATTTTCACCAAAGCTTTTGGTAATGTTTTTACAGGCGAGCAGCATAACAACCTCCTAGTTCAGCTTGGACTGCTTGCGGAATTCCCGCGGGGAAAAGCCCGTGGTTTTTCGAAAAATGTCCTTGAAATAATTACTTCCGTTAAAACCGCAGTCGGCCGCAATCTGCGTAATGGAGTCGTCTGTGGTCAGAAGTGCCTGACTGGCTCTGCGAATGCGGATATAATTTAAATATTCTTTAAAGGTCACACCGGTAATCCGGCGGAATTTTTTGGAAAGATAGGTCGGACTTAAATTTGCTTTCTGAGCGATTTCTACCAAGGTAATCGGCAGATGGTAATTTAAATTGATGTATTCCATTACAGCTTCAATGTCGTCACCGACTGGGACCTTTTTCTTTGCCTTTTCATAGATAAAGAGCCCGTTTCTTTTTAAGTGCAATATAAGCTCCGAAAGCTGAACGGAAAGCAGGGAGGCAGTATAGGCATCTGACTGGTTGCTTTCTGCAGACATATGGTGCAGAAGGTCGGCTATCATCGGCTGTTTTTCTTTGATAAGGATGATTTTTCCGGATTTTGCCAACAGCTTCTGAAGCTCAGGAAAGGCATTCATAAGCTCCGATGACAGCTGCTCCGGATAGAAATAAACCGTGGTACGTTCGCACGGCACATTGCCTTCATAGCGGGTAAAGTGGCAGTCATTTGGCGCAACTAAAAAAGCATCTCCGGCATCTAATGGGTAGAGTGTGTTATTTACGGAAAACACACAGTTTCCGGAATGCAGATAGTAGAATTCATAATATTTGTGCATATGTTCATAGGACATGGAGAAGTCCGGCTTTCGAACCAGATGCTCAACATAAATCTGGTCGCTTTGAAAATCTTCAATATTCATTTTTTCTCAATCCTTTTCTATGGAAATATTCCTAGGGATATTTTAACAAAAAATATGTAATATTGCAAGAAAAATACGTATAAATTTGGTAGCAAAAGGAAAGAAGTATGGTGTAGTATGAGAACAAGGAGGTAGAACCATGAAATATTGTAACGGAACAGTAAAAGATATTACGATTGCCTATATTGGCGGAGGCTCTCGCGGCTGGGCATGGACCTTTATGACGGATTTGGCACTGGAAAAAAGTATGTCCGGCACCATTCGTTTATATGATATTGACAAGCCGGCAGCAAAGAATAATGAAATCATCGGTAATATGGTAAGTGCACGGGAGGACGCAGTAGGAAAGTGGAACTATGTGGTAGCCGATACCATTGGCGAGGCACTGACCGGCGCAGATTTTGTGGTGATATCCATTATGCCAAAGACATTTGATGAGATGGAGATTGATGTACATATGCCAGAGCGCCTTGGCATTTATCAGTCGGTGGGAGACACGGCAGGACCGGGTGGAATTTCCCGTGCAATGCGTACCATCCCGATTTTTGCGGGCTTTGCAGAAGCCATAAAGCAGTATGCACCGGATGCCTGGGTTATCAATTATACAAACCCGATGACCTTATGTATTAAGACGCTGTATCATGTATTTCCGGAGATTAAGGCATTCGGCTGCTGTCATGAGGTGTTCGGTACCCAGAAGGTATTAGCGAGTATCGCAAAGGAAGCGCTTGGTGTAGCGGAAATTTCGAGAGCTGAGATAGCGGTGAATGTTCTTGGTATCAATCATTTTACATGGTTTGATTATGCGTCCTATCAGGGAATTGATTTGTTCCCAATTTATAGGGAATATATTCAGAAGCATTTTGAGGAAGGCTTTCATGAGCCGGATAATAACTGGGCAAATTCCACCTTTGCCTGTGCACACCGTGTCAAAATGGATTTGTTCCTGAGATACGGTCTGATTGCGGCAGCGGGAGACCGGCATCTGGCAGAGTTCATGCCGGGTGAGATGTATTTGAAGGATCCTGCAACAGTAGAGAGCTGGAAATTTGGTCTCACGACGGTAGCATGGAGAAAAGAAGATTTAAAAAAGCGTCTGGAGCGTTCCGCACGTCTGGTAAGCGGTGAGGAAAAAATAGAACTGAAGCCGACAGGGGAGGAGGGCATTGAGCTCATGAAGGCATTGTGCGGATTGCGCCGGATGGTGAGCAATGTCAATATTCCGAACACGGCGGGACAGATTACAAATCTTCCGCGTGCGGCAGTGGTGGAGACGAACGCACTATTTGAACGGAATGCCATCAGACCTGTTGTTGCCGGAGCAGTACCGGAGCAGGTGAAGACGTTACTGATGCCGCATATCGAAAATCATGAAAGAGTATTAAGGGCAGCCCTTACAGCGGACATGGAGCTGGTAAAGGAAGCGTTTCTTGCAGACCCGTTAGTCAGGGGAAGAGCAGACAGAAAAGAGGTTGAAAAGCTCGCAGAGGATATGCTTGCTGCGACCCTGTAGAGTGTGTGAACAAGAAAGCAGAGATAGGGAAAACCGTTTTGCTACCGCTCTTGCTAATTTCCTGTAAATGGGGTATACTAAAGGTAAGATGATGCACAATTTGTGCAGGACGTTACGGGAAATGAAAGGAGTGTGCGATATGTTTATTGAATTTATCGGTGCAGACCATGAGGTAACAGGAAGCTGTCATTATCTTGAAATTGGTGAAAAGCGAATTATTGTAGATTGCGGTATGGAGCAGGGTGAGGATATCTATCAGAATCAGGAGCTTCCAGTAAATCCGAGTGAGATTGATTATATTTTTATTACGCACGCGCATATCGACCACACAGGACTGGTGCCATTGATGTATGCCAGAGGCTTTCGCGGGCAGATTTATGCTACGGGAGCGACGAAGGAGCTGTGTGATATTATGCTCCGTGATTCGGCGCACATTCAAATGTTTGAGGCTGAGTGGAAAAATCGTAAAGCAAAGCGTTCCGGACTTTCGGAAGTGGAACCGTTATATACGGTAGAGGATGCCTACGGTGTAATGAAGCTTTTTATTCCATGTGAATATGGAGAGAAAATAAAGGTGGAGGATGGCATTTCCATTCGCTTTACGGATGTGGGGCATTTGCTTGGTTCTGCCAGCATTGAACTTTGGGCAGAGGAAGAAGGCAAGCAGGTAAAGCTTGTATTTTCGGGAGATATAGGCAACAAGCATCAGCCGATTTTACGGGATCCGATTGCAACGGATCGGGCGGATTATGTGATTATGGAGTCTACCTATGGCGACCGTTCCCATGGAATGGAGCGGGTGGATTATGTAATGGACCTGGCAGCAATTATTCAAAGAACCTTAGACAGAGGCGGCAATGTGGTGATTCCGGCATTTGCAGTGGGAAGAACGCAGGAGCTGCTGTATTTCATCCGAAAGATAAAAAGAGACAATCTGGTGCATGGTCATGATGGGTTTCCGGTATATATTGACAGTCCTCTGGCC
>CAZCON010000203.1:0-3707 GCA_964500085.1 uncultured Lachnospiraceae bacterium | reverse complement strand
GCTCTACCTTATCCTCCAGCTTATTTTCCTGAATCAGATACTGCAGCTGCTCTACTACCTGACGGGAGCCCTTAATATGACAGGACGATCCGATACATACTGTAATCTTCATGCCGCTATCCTCCTATTCGTAATCTACAACATCAACCCAGCTAAGCAGGAACTCGCGCTCCTTCTCATTCCCCTTTACAGACTGAGAAGCTGCAACAATCGGCATCCACTTCTGTACATACTGCTTTGCCGTATTACTCTTCTTACAAAACAGGTCAAGATACTTCTTCGCACCCTCAATATCGCCCTCCAGCCAGAACAGCAGATAGGTTCTTGCCGCATCCGCAGAAGCATTTCCCTGGGTGACATGCGACCAGTCAAGAATATACGGAACGCCTTCGTCCGTTATGATAATGTTGGACGGATTAAAATCTCCGTGGCACACCTTGTTATGCTTCGGCATTCCCTCCAGACGGGTATGCAGGTCATAACGGGTCGTAGCATCTAACTCTGCCTTACTGATTTTACCATTCATCTTATCCTTCAGCTTATTGAGTAACGGGCAGGTTTTTCCATGAACCTTTAACTGTAACTCTACAAATAATTCCAGATATTCTTCCTTCTTCTCCGGATTCTCCTGCATCAGCTGTGCCAGCGTCTTGCCCTTGATATACTCGGAAACAATTGCCCACTTTCCGTCAATCATCGTTACCTCAAAAATCTTCGGAATGTCAAGACCCGTTTCCTCAATTCTTGCCTGATTCAATGCCTCGTTTAAGACATCTGCCTTAGAATAATTCTCGTTAAATACCTTTACACACTTGTCACCGTCACGATAAACGGTCTTGTTATTTCTTACTGCAATAACTCTATCCAGTTTCATAATCTCACTCCTCCTTACAGATTCTTATTGATGCCGTTCTTTGCTCTGCGAAAGCTCTGCTTAATGTCCGTCTTATCCACACCCTCTGATAACTGGCGCTCATCCGGAGTCTTTGCTTCTACAAAGCTCTTTCCATAATACGCATTCAGATACATCTTCTTAATCTCGCTCATTAACGGATATCTTGGATTTGCACCGGTACACTGGTCGTCAAATGCCTGCTCTGTCATTTCGTCAAGTCTTGCAAGGAAGTCCTTCTCATCTGCCACATATTCCTGAATCGTAGACTTGATTCCAACTCTTGCCTTTAATTCGTCAATTGCCTTAATTAAGTTTTCCAGCTTCTCACTGTCGCTCTTTCCCTTAATGCCAAGATAATCAGCAACCTCTGCATAACGTGCCAGTGTATGCGGGTGGTCGTACTGAGAGAACGTACCCATCTTTGCCGGTGTTTCTGCTGCATTGAAGCGAAGCACCTCATCAATCATCAGCGCGTTTGCAACACCGTGCGGTAAATGATGGAAGGCACCCAGCTTATGTGCCATAGAGTGGCATACTCCGAGGAATGCGTTTGCGAAGGCCATACCTGCAATGGTTGCTGCGTTTGCCATCTTTTCTCTCGCTTCTACATCGTTCAAACCATTGTCATACGCTCTCGGCAGGTACTCAAAAATAATCTTAAGCGCCTTTAAGGCAAGACCGTCAGTGTAATCCGTTGCCATTACGGAAGCATATGCCTCCAGTGCATGGGTGACGGCATCAATACCGGATGCGGCAGTTAATCCCTTCGGTGCGGTCATATGGAAATCCGCGTCAATAATTGCCATTTTCGGAAGTAACTCATAATCTGCGAGCGGATACTTTACGCCGGTCTTTTCATCCGTAATTACCGCAAACGGAGTTACCTCAGAGCCGGTACCTGCGGAGGTCGGGATTGCAATAAAGTATGCCTTTTCCCCCATCTTCGGGAAGGTGTAGATTCTCTTACGGATATCTACAAAACGCATTGCCATATCCATGAAATCTGCTTCCGGATGCTCATAGAGAACCCACATAATCTTTGCTGCGTCCATTGCAGAACCACCGCCAAGTGCAATAATGCAATCCGGCTTGAATGCATGCATCTGCTCTGCTCCTGCCTTTGCACAGGCAAGCGTCGGATCCGGAGCAACATCAAAGAAGGTGGTGTGCTGGATTCCCATCTCATCTAACTTATCCGTAATCGGCTTCGTGTTGCCATTCTGATACAGGAAGCTATCGGTTACAATAAACGCTCTCTTCTTACCCATCACATTCTTTAACTCATCGAGCGCTACCGGGAGACATCCCTTCTTCATATAAACCTTTTCCGGTGCTCTGAACCAAAGCATATTTTCTCTCCTCTCGGCTACAGTCTTAATGTTAATCAGGTGCTTTACACCTACGTTTTCAGATACGGAGTTTCCACCCCAGGAGCCGCAGCCAAGGGTTAAGGACGGTGCAAGCTTGAAGTTATAAAGGTCACCGATACCACCCTGAGAGGACGGGGTATTCACAAGGATACGGCAGGTCTTCATCCGCTCTGCAAACTCAGCAAGCTTTTCCTTCTCGGTAACGGCATTCAGATAAATGGAGGAGGTATGACCGTAACCGCCGTCCGCGATTAAGTGCTCTGCCTTCTCAAAGGCATCCTGAATATCCTTTGCCTTATACATGGCAAGTACCGGAGAAAGCTTCTCATGTGCAAACTCTTCGGAAAGCTCTACGCTCTCTACCTCGCCAATTAAAATCTTTGTACCTTCCGGCACGGTCACACCTGCAAGCTCTGCAATTTTTGCAGCCTTCTGACCTACAATCTTCGCATTTAATGCGCCGTTAATCAAAATGGTCTTACGAACCTTTTCAATTTCATCTTCCTTTAAGAAATAACAGCCTCTTGTCGCAAACTCCTCCTTCACTGCGTTGTACACATCCTCATGTACAATCACAGACTGCTCGGACGCACAAATCATACCATTATCAAAGGTCTTGGAATGAATAATGGAGTTCACTGCCAAAAGGATATCTGCGGTGTTGTCAATGATTGCAGGGGTATTTCCAGCACCCACGCCAAGTGCCGGCTTTCCACTGGAGTACGCTGCCTTTACCATACCCGGACCACCGGTTGCAAGGATAATGTCTGCTTCCTTCATTACCAGATTTGTCATTTCCAGAGACGGAACGTCAATCCATGAAATAATTCCCTCCGGTGCGCCTGCTGCCACTGCTGCCTCCAGCACCACCTTTGCTGCTGCAATTGTTGCGTTCTTTGCACGCGGATGCGGGCTGATGATAATACCATTTCTTGTTTTCAGAGCGATAAGCGTCTTAAAAATTGCGGTAGAGGTCGGGTTTGTGGTCGGGATTACCGCAGCAATTACACCAATCGGCTCTGCCACCTTCTTAATGCCGTAAGCCTTATCCTCTTCAATTACGCCGCAGGTTCTGGTATCCTTGTAGGCATTGTAGATATATTCGGAAGCGTAATGATTTTTAATCACCTTATCTTCCACAACCCCCATTCCGGTTTCTTCTACGGCGAGCTTCGCAAGGGCAATACGCTCCTTGTTTGCAGCGGATGCAGCAGCTAAAAAGATTTTATCCACCTGCTCCTGCGTGTAGGTCGCAAAAGCTTTTTGCGCCTCTCTGACACGGGCAATGGCTTCTTCCAGCTTCTCCACGCCATCCACAATTTCATACTTCTTTGTCTTCATAACTTATCCTCCTATATTGTTATTTGTTTAACAATCCATTTCATTTTTCTTTGTCATTTCCTTTGACTGTTATTATTTTAACAATCTTTCCTCTGTTTGGG
>CAZCON010000202.1:0-3719 GCA_964500085.1 uncultured Lachnospiraceae bacterium | reverse complement strand
GCCCTATACAATCATGCTTTATCATAACACACTTTTTTCAAGAATCCTACTCCTAAAAAATAATTTTTTTAAAAAAAGAAAAATCCCCTTTACTTTAATTCTTTGTAGTGGTAAAATCTTACTGTAAGAATTAGCCAATTTCCTATAAGGAGGTTTCTTTATAATGAGTAAAAACATTCAGTCTCCGGCAGTTGATGCCCTGTTTGATGCAATTCTGACCCTGAAGGATCGCGAGGAATGCTATCATTTTTTTGAAGATGTCTGTACCATCAACGAAATTCTTTCCCTTTCCCAGCGTTTTGAAGTGGCAGCAATGCTTCGCTCGCATAAAACTTATCTGGAAATTGCCGAGCAGACCGGTGCCTCTACGGCTACCATCAGCCGTGTCAATCGTTCCCTGAACTACGGCAACGATGGTTATGACATGGCATTTGAGCGCACAAAGCTACTTCCGTACAACAAGAAATAAGCAGCGTCTCAAACCCTTTGTATACACAGCAGGCTGCCACATCATGTGACAGCCTGTTTTTTCTTTTCCTTTTTAGAATCCTCGGGCTTTTTTTCTTCCTTTTTCTTTTCCTCTTTCTTCTTTGTCTTCTCCGTGTCCTTCGCCTTTTCCTCCGGCTTGGACTCATGCGGTGAAAACTCCTTATCTATTATTTGTTCAATTAACTGCTTCTTCATGTAAACATCAAAGCTTAACATACAAATCAGAGAAAGCTTCCGCAAAAATGCCTTCTGTTCTTCATCCTGTACCTCATTATAGGTTCCCTGTATCGCCTTCCATTTTCTTGCCACATCCTTTGCCACGGCATCGGACTGGGCATTCTGCACCGCAAAAATCTCTTCATAAACCTTTTCAAACGGCACCTCTCCGGCACTCCCGAAAAACTTCTCATTTAACGGCTTCAAAACAGCCTGAATGTCTGTAATGGACAGCACACCCTTAAGATAGTAAATCAAAATCAGCAGATACATATGATCCTTGGAATACTTCTTCTTACTCGGCGGAGGAAGCAGCTCATTTTTCGTATAATTATTAATCATTGTCTTTGTTAAAAGCTTATCCTCACTATAGCGTTTCGAGGATTCCAAATGAAAATCCATAAACGTCGTTACCTGATCCATATATAAATCAATATTTGGCAGTTCATCCGGTTTTACATAAGAAATCGACTTTAATCCATTCAAGAGCTCGCGCAGCTCCTCGCTGTCTTCCCATGCCATACTGCTACCCCCTTCTTCCTCTGTCAAAAGCGTAACCCAGCCCATTTTCAAGTCTGTATCAGACGCACTGACAAGACCTGTCGCATTATCTCTTTCTATTTATTATATAGTATTCGAAACCACGTTGCAAGCACTTTCTTTTTTTTACATAATGTGCTATACTTAAAAAAATGCCGTCTGCAACGCGATTTTTCTTCTACCGCCAGACCGCTCGTAATAATTTGAACAGAAAAGAGGAAAACATGAGTATTTACGATACCTTAAATCCAATGCAGCAGGAAGCTGTTTTTTTTGACCGCGGGCCTCTCCTTATCCTTGCCGGTGCAGGCTCCGGCAAGACCAGAGTGCTCACCCACCGCATTGCCTATCTGATAGAAGAACGTGGTGTAAGCCCATTCCAGATTCTTGCTATCACCTTTACCAACAAGGCAGCGAAAGAAATGAGAGAACGTGTGGACAATATCGTAAGCTACGGTGCAGAAAACATCTGGGTCAGTACCTTCCATTCCACCTGCGTGCGGATTCTTCGCCGCTTTATCGAAGCCTTAGGCTACAGCAGAAACTTTACCATTTACGATGCCGACGATCAGAAAACACTGATACGTGATATTTGCAAATCCTTAAACATTGACACCAAGCAAATCAAGGAACGGACCTTTCTTTCTGCCATTTCCTCTGCCAAGGACGAACTGATTTCTCCTGAGGAATACGCGATGAAAGCTGCTTCGGATAGCTCCAAACGCAATTTTTCCCGTGTTTATACGGAATATCAAAAGCGCTTAAAGGCAAGCAATGCCCTTGACTTTGATGATCTGATCTTTAAGACCGTAGAACTGTTTCAGACCTCACCTGAGGTGCTAGACTACTACCGCCGCCGTTTCCACTATGTTATGGTAGACGAGTATCAGGACACCAACACCGCTCAGTTCCGCCTGATTTCCCTGCTGGCCTCTTACACAAACGAGGACGGCAGCACAGAGCAGAATCTCTGTGTAGTCGGAGATGACGACCAGTCCATTTACAAGTTCCGCGGCGCAAATATTAAAAACATTTTAAATTTTGAAAAGGTGTACCCGGATGCCCATGTCATCCGCCTCGAACAGAACTATCGCTCTACCGGAACGATTCTGTCTGCAGCGAATGAAGTCATTCGCCATAACCTCGGTCGGAAGGAGAAATCCCTCTGGACCGAAAACGAGGAAGGCTCTCCTGTATTTTTTACGCAATACCCGACTGACTATGCAGAAGCCGAAGGCGTTGCCCAAAGCATCAAGGACTGTATTGATAAAAAGGGAGCTGCCTTTAAGGACTTTGCAATCTTATACCGGACCAACGCACAGTCCCGTGTATTTGAAGAAAAGCTAATTGCAAGGAATCTGCCTTACCGCGTCATTGGAAGCATCAATTTCTATCAGCGAAAAGAAATCAAAGACATGCTGGCTTACTTAAAAACCATTGACAACGCTTTGGATAATCTTGCTGTAAAACGTATCATTAACATACCGAAGCGCGGCATAGGCCTGACTACCATTGACCGCATTGATTCCTACGCAGAGGAACATGGAATGACCTTCTATGAAGCGCTCCGTCATGCAGAATTTATTCCTTCTGTTGCCCGCGCCTGCGGCAAACTCACCTCCTTTGTTGCCTTTATTGAGGCACTCCGCAGCAAACCGATTTCTGCCACCTATACCTTAAAACAGCTGATAGAAGAAATCATGGAGGGTACGGGACTTAAGGATGAAATCAAAACTGCAGCGGCGGACGAGGACGAGGCGGCAGAACGCCTTGCCAACATTGATGAGCTCATCAATAAAGCCGTGCTCTATGAGCAGAGTGCAGACGAGCCGACCTTAAGCGGCTTTTTGGAGGAGGTTGCTCTTGTTGCCGACATTGACACGCTGGATTCCTCCACCGATGTCGTCGTATTGATGACGCTTCACGCAGCAAAGGGTCTTGAGTTCCCGCAGGTATATCTGTGCGGCATGGAGGACGGTCTGTTCCCAAGCTATGTTTCCATAAATGCAGAAAATCCGGAGGAGGAAATTGAAGAGGAACGCAGACTTTGCTATGTTGGTATCACCCGCGCCATGAAGGAGCTCCATTTAAGCGCCGCTTCCACAAGAATGGCAAGAGGCGAAGCCCAGTATAACCCGCCGTCACGGTTTCTTAAGGAAATTCCGCGGTATCTTTTAAAAATGGAACAGGTCGGAAGCATAAACACCTTCCGCAACAGCGCCGCCTTTGGTAACAGTCCCATGCGTACCATGTCCGGTGCCAGTATGCCGGTTCCACGAAGCTCGGCCGTCCGCCGAAGCTCTGCAAATGACTTTGATTTTGAAAAACCAAAGCCGCGTCCAAATACCGTACCATACGCCTCCACTCCTGTCGCTCCGGCAAAAAACTTCGGCTCCGGACCTTCCGGCAGTCTGGATTACATCGTCGGCGACAAGGTTCGCCATATCAAGTTTGGAACCGGTACTGTTACAAGC
>CAZCON010000201.1:0-3731 GCA_964500085.1 uncultured Lachnospiraceae bacterium | reverse complement strand
CGCCTGCCATGGTGTTTCCGGAATCAATTCCCATTTTCTTTAATTTTTTTGCACGCTTTGCCTGATTTTTTGCAATCAGTTCTTCCACTGTTATTTTTTCCATATAACGATTAATAAAGAACTGCTGAATAATCGTCACTACAGAACTGATAATCCAGTAAATACCAACACCAATCGGAATTGCAATACAGATGACACCGGACATAATCGGAAAGAAAATGTTCATCATCTTCATACTGGACATTGCCGGATTATCTGCATCTGCCTTACTTGCCTTTGCCATGGAAAGCCTGGTCTGTAAAAACTGAAAGCCCATTGCCAAAAGCGGAATCAGAATACCTATGGAAAAATAATTTCCGTTTTCTACCGGTTTATTTAAAATATTCAGTCCGCCTAAAAATTTGTGAACATGAATAATCGGCTCGGAATAACCAATCAGTTCACCGGAAATATCCGGAAATGAAGCAGCTAATATTTCCCATGTGCCTTCATTACATTTGGATAATATATCAATCACATGATCTGTCGTAAGTATACCGCCTGCATACTCGCTAAAACCGGTCACATTAATACCTGAAATGCCTGCGTCCTTTACAAAAGCGGCCAGCGTCTCTGCATATCCTTCAATCCCTTGGATTGCATTGGCAGCAAGCTCATACATATCATATACATCGTTAATGTAAGCCGGAATTGCATAAATTACACGATACAAAGCAAACAAAATCGGCATGGAAATCAAAAGTGTCAAGCATCCTGTCATTGGATTTGTACCATACTTATCATATACTGCCTGTGTTTCCTTCTGCATCTTCATACGGGAAGCTTCATCCGTTTTTCCCTTATACTTTTCATTGATGGCCGCAAGTTCCGGACTCATCTGTGAAGAAAGCTTCGTTGATTTCTGCTGTTTTATGGTCAGCGGAATCATCAACATCTTTACAATAACCGTAAATAAGATAATACAAAGCGCTATATTTGCGATTCCGATTCCATTCACATCCTCGGTAAATAACGCAAGAAACTCATAAATGCCGTTTAAAATCCAGCCTAGTAATCTGGATATCGGCCCCATAATAAGACCGTCTTCTTTTGTTAAGAAAACAAAATCCAACAAATTCAAAATCCTAATCCTCCTTAATTACTTTTACGGAACCGGATCATAGCCTCCCGCTGAAAACGGGTGGCAACGGAGTATTCTTCGGATTGCAAGCAGGGAACCCTTTATTGCACCATATTTTTCCAGTGCCTCAAGAGCATACTGAGAACAGGTAGGAATAAACCTGCAAGAGGGTCTACCTTTACAAGGTGATATATATTTCTGATAGAAACGAACCATTGCGATTAATATTTTCTTCAATCTAATCCCTCACAAAGTATTCTATGCAGCCGTGCCAAATGCAACATGGCACTGTTAATTTCAAAATAGTTTCTTCCCTTTGCTCCCTGTCTGGCAACTACAACAATGTCCCAACCACTATGGAACTTACTCTCATTTAATCGGTAACTTTCTCTTAGTAATCTTGCAATTCTGTGTCTGACAACACTATTACCCACTTTTTTACTTACTGAAATACCAAGTCTGCCGGTTTCTAATTCATTTTTTTTAACATACATTACCAAATACTTGTTGGCATAGGATTTACCCGATTGGTAAACCTTTTGAAAATCCTCATTCTTTTTTATTGATTCTGCCACTGTGCCTCTCCTAAAAAGAAAGAGTAAGAGAAAAAAGGTCACATAATATGCGACCTATGCAGATAACTTATGTCTTCCCTTTGCTCTTCTGCTGGCTAACACCTTTCTTCCATTTGCAGTACTCATTCTGGAACGGAAGCCATGTACCTTAGCTCTCTGTCTCTTCTTCGGCTGAAACGTCATCTTCATAACTAACACCTCACTTTCTGGCTGCTGTGTAAAACGCACACTACAGCATTTTAACTAAATAGCATTTTTTATTATAGTAGGAAACTCGCCTTTCGTCAAGTAAATTTTTTACTTTTTTAAAATTTAATTTTCAAAAAAAGACTTTTCTATTCTGCAAAATTTTGATATAATATAGGATAGTGGATTTATACGCTTCAAAGAGCTTTATTTTCTTTTTAGAGGCAATTTACAGAAGGAGTAATACAAAATGGATATCAAAACGGTAAAAGACAAATGGACGGAAATTTTAGAATACATGAAAACCGAATTTGTCATTCAGGATGCAGTTTATAAGACATGGCTTCTTCCGATGCTGCCTTATGCTTTAAAAGAAAATAAACTCGTTGTCAGCTTTACAAATCAGCAGCTTGGTATGATGGGTGTTGATTTTATTAAAAGAAAGTATCTGGCTTACCTAGAAACCTCCGTTGAAACAATTTTAAACGAATATTATGAAATTGAACTGATTTTATTCGATGCAGTTTCCGAGGAGGATACCTTGGAAACCGCCGGAAAAGGAAAAAAAAGAAACGAAAGCTATGATACGTTAAATCCAAAATATACCTTTGATACCTTTGTGGTCGGTAAAAGCAACCATATGGCACATGCTGCCTCTGTTGCGGTTGCTGCTGCACCGGGTGAGGCTTATAACCCTCTTTTTCTTTATGGAGGTGCCGGACTTGGCAAAACCCATTTAATGCAGTCTATTGCACATGATATTTTGGAACAGAATGAAGATGCACTCATTCGCTACGTTACAAGTGAAAAATTTACAAATGAGCTGATTGAATCCATCCGTAATAACAAAATGGTGGAATTTCGCGAAAAATATCGCAATGTCGATATGCTTTTGATTGATGATATTCAGTTTATCATTGGTAAAGAAAGTACGCAGGAGGAGTTTTTCCATACCTTCAATACTCTTTACGATTCAAAAAAACATATTGTCATTTCCAGTGATAAACCGCCAAAGGATATTGCCACTCTGGAGGAACGTCTTCGTTCCCGTTTTGAAATGGGTCTGATTGTCGATATTGGCAGTCCTGATTATGAAACACGTATGGCAATTCTAAATAAAAAGAATGACACGGATAATTTTGGTATCAGCAATGATATTCTTGCTTATTTTGCAGAAAATATCAAGTCAAACATTCGTGAACTGGAAGGAGCCTTAAACAAGCTTGTTGCTCTTTCCCGATTAAAAAAACAGCCAATTACAATGGAACTTGCTCAGGAAGCGTTAAAGGATTACATTTCTGCTGACAACCACAAAACAATTACTGTCGGATATATTGTAGATATCGTTTCAGAGCACCTTGGCATTTCCTCTTCCGATATTTATTCCAAAAAGAGAAGTAGCGATATTGCCAACGCCAGACAAATTGTAATGTACCTTGCTACCAAGGTAACTGCCCTCTCAACAACGGATATCGGAAAGCAGTTAAGTAACAGAGACCATTCCACTGTCATTCACGGACGCGATAAAATTGAAGAGGACAGTAAGGTAAATCCTCAGCTGCAAAATACAATTGACGTGCTGCTTAAAAAAATCAATCCATAATAAAAGCACTATAATAAGAAGAAACACGTTTTTGTTGTCCATAATCAGCCTGTGAATAACTTGTGAATGCTTGTGAATTTATGTTGATAACAGTACCTTAAAATTTGCTTTTATACTTTATATTATAAAAGTATTCACAAAATGATAACACCTTATACAAGTCCCCATTCACGGCAATTATCAGGTTAAAGTCCACTTGAAATAAGGCGTGTAGGACTTATCCACTTTATAAACCTGTACTAAGACG
>CAZCON010000200.1:0-3747 GCA_964500085.1 uncultured Lachnospiraceae bacterium | reverse complement strand
GTATCATAATATGCCTTTGCAATTTCATTGGAAAGCTCTGCAATCGCACGAATATCCTCCGCTTCCTCCGAAGGCAGACCCAGCATAAAATAAAGCTTTACCTTATTCCAGCCCCCCTGAAAGGCTTCCGTTGCACCATTTAAAATATCTTCTTTCGTAAGTCCCTTGTTAATGACATTCCGCATTCGCTGGCTGCCCGCCTCCGGCGCAAATGTCAGGCTGGACTTTGTAATATCCTGAACCTTATTCATGACATCCAGCGCAAATGCATCAATTCTGAGTGATGGCAGGGAAATATTGACACCATCCTTCCGGAAGGTATCAATGAGAAAATAAACCAGCTCCTTTAAGCAGGAATAATCACTGGAGCTTAAGGAAGACAGAGAAATCTCTTCATGTCCCGTAGCACGCAGCATCCTGACTGCCATATCCTTTAAAAACTCTACCCTCCGTTCTCTGATTGGACGGTACAGCATCCCTGCCTGGCAAAAGCGGCAGCCGCGGATGCAGCCACGTTGTATTTCCAGAACCACACGATCCTGAATCGCGCGAATATACGGAACCAACGGCTTTTCCGGATAAAAGGTATCGGAAAGCTGCATTTCTACCTGCTTGCGGATTTTTCTTTTTGCGTGGACATTGTTCGGCTCGAAAGAAGCAAGCGTACCGTCCTCATGATAGGTTACATCATAAAACTGCGGCACATACATTCCTTCAATGTCAGCAACAATTTCAAGAAACTCTTTTCTTGTACCTCCCTTTGCTTTATGCGCCTTGTATTTGTCCAAAATTTCAAAATAGGCGGTTTCCCCCTCGCCAAGGTAGAAAAAGTCAAAAAAATCTGCAAGAGGCTCCGGATTATAAGCGCACGGACCGCCACCGATTACAATGGGATCCTCCTCTGTACGTTCCGTGGCATGCAGCGGAATTCCCGCCAAATCCAAGATTTGTAAAATGTTGGTATAACACATCTCATACTGAAGCGTAATGCCAAGAAAATCAAATTGCTTTAACGGTTCCTGTGACTCTAAGGCAAACAACGGAATCTTTTTTTCACGCAAAAGCCTGTCCATATCAGGCCACGGAGAATAGACACGTTCGCAGTACGTATCCTCTCTTTTATTAAACATATCATACAAAATCTGTATGCCGAGATGAGACATACCGACCTCATACACATCAGGAAAGCACATACAGAACCGGATGTCCATCTCCCTTGGATTTTTCTCTACCATATTGACCTCGCCGCCAATGTACCTTGCCGGCTTGTCCACCGACATCAGGATTTCATCAGACAACGCTAATTTTCGTATAAATTTCTGCTTTTCTGCCATACCAAACCTCCTAATAAAGCTACCGTCAGTATAGCACACTTTATTGTTTCCGTAAAGAATCCGCCGGAATAATGGTTGAATTTCTTTGTTGTTTCAGTTATACTGAAATAACAAAAGGAAAAAATCAGGAGGAAGTTACTATGCCGTGGTGTCCGAATTGTAAAACTGAATACCGTGAGGGGATTACACATTGCGCGGATTGTAAGGCAGAATTGGTTGCCGATTTGAATGTCCGTGCAGAAAAATTAAAAAACGCAACAGAACTGGTGATAAAGATGGAGGCAAATCAAAGCGCCTTTCTCCAGAAGTTTGCTGCCTTTCTGGACTACTCCAAGGTTCCATCGGCTATTTTGGAGGAAAAGGATGGTATGCTGGCGCTTTATACGACACCGGAGGATTTTAGCACCGCCAAACGGTTATTTAAAGCCTTTTATTCCGTTGAAGCCGAGCATATGCAGAAAGCTGCGGAGGAAGCCTTTCTTGCCGGAGAAGAAGTAGAGGAAGCCTTTTTTGCCGAAGAAAACGGTTCCGTCCCTGCGTCTCATGCGACAATGACAGAGTCAGAGGAAGCGGTTCCCACAGAGAAAGAAAAAACGGAGGAAGCCTCCGAAAAGCGTTACGGAAGTGCTGTTGCCCGGTATGAGGACTATCGTTCCTCTTACTCTGTCTTTTTCGTGCTTGGTATTTTGGGAGAACTCACTGCCCTGCTTAACCTCTTTGGCGTGTTTTCCACTTTTAATACGTTTTCGTCTATTGTACTCGCCATATTTTTTGCTTTCTTTTTAGGAATGGGGAATTTTTCCTACCGGAAAGCCAGAATCTTAAAAAGAGAAGCACAAAAGGAAAAGCAGCTTTTAGTGGAAATCCGCCACTGGCTGGAAAACAGCATCACGGAAAATGTGCTGCACGGCTTTGATGAGATTTCCATGAAAGCTCTCGCTGAAGGAATGGAAGAAGATTTCATCCGGACGGAGGACATTTTATATTTAAACCGGATTGACGGAATTCGCCAGTCGATTACCACCCATTTTCCGGAAATCAATTCTTCTCTTGCCGAACAGCTGGCAGAGGAATTTTATGCAGAACATTTTGAGATAAACGAAGAGGTGGAATAAACCTACGGAAAGCCGGAGCAGTTTCCTGCTGAGGGAAGCTGCTCCGGCTTTCTTTTTTATTTTCAGGATGCGGATTAACTTTCCGGGTCTGCAAAAAGCTCTCTGATTTCATCCTCTGTCAGCTTATTTAAAAAGGTTTCTCCGGACTCAATCACTGCATGAAACAAATCCTGCTTTTTCTGCTGTAACCGGAAAATTTTTTCTTCAATCGTTCCCTTTGTCAGAAGCTTAATCACATGGACATTTTTCTCCTGTCCGATGCGGTGTGCACGGTCAGATGCCTGATCCTCTACTGCCGGATTCCACCATGGGTCAAAATGAATGACTGTATCGGCACCCGTAAGATTCAGTCCGGTGCCTCCGGCCTTTAAGGAAATCAGGAACAAATCACCCTCTCCTGCATTAAATCGTTTTACAAAATCCTGCCGCTGGGCTGCCTTTGTGGTGCCGTTCAGATAAAAATAGGAATATTCTGCTTCATTCAAAGCCTCCTGCAGCAGGTCAAGCATCGTTGTAAACTGTGAAAAGACAAGCACACGGTGACCGCTTTTTTTCAAATCATCCAACAACTGCAGGCAAAGGGTCATTTTACCGCTTCCGCCCTCGTACCGCTCAAGAAACATTCCCGGATGACAGCAAATCTGTCGCAGCCTTGTAAGTGCCGCAAGAATCTGCATCCTGCTCCGTTCCACGCCAACCCGCATAATTTCGTCTTCAATTTCGTTTCTTGCCTGCTTTGCATAAGAAAGATACAGCATCCGCTGCGCTTCTGTAAGCTCTGTTACAAGCTTGCTTTCAATCTTATCCGGAAGCTCCTTCAGGACATCCTTTTTCATACGGCGCATCAAAAACGGCCTGACCCGCTTATTTAACTGCAAAAGCGCCTCTGTTTCTCCTTTCGCTGCCGGGCGTTCAAAACGCTTTGCAAATCGGCTATACGAGAATAAATACCCCGGCATGATAAAATCAAAAATAGACCAGAGCTCGGATAATGAGTTTTCTATCGGTGTACCAGTCAGTGCAAAACGCGTCTTTGCATGAAGCTCCTTTACGGAACGCGCATTACCGGTCATGGCATTTTTTATGAACTGGGCTTCATCAATCAATACAGTATGAAACTGCTTTGACCTGTAATGCTCCAAATCCCTGCGTAGCAACGGATAGGACGTAATCAGCACATCAAGCTGCTCCGTGGATGCAAGCAGTGCCTGCCGCTCCTCCGGCATTCCCTGTATAATCCGAACCCTCAGCTGCGGCGCATAGGCTTCAAATTCATCCAGCCAGTTATATACCAGAGA
>CAZCON010000199.1:0-3748 GCA_964500085.1 uncultured Lachnospiraceae bacterium | reverse complement strand
GGTGGCTTCCATGTCCTGTAAGGCGGCGGTAAAGGGGAATATGGTGCTTTCCGAGCAGGAAGCAAAGGCAATGATTGACCTGCTTCTGACACTGGACAATCCGTATCATTGTCCCCATGGGCGACCAACTACTATTTCCATGACAAAGCAGGAGATAGAGAAGAAATTTAAGCGGATTGTGTAGGGGAGACTTTGAGTACAGTGTGCAAAGAGAGGAACTGCTATGAATTATGAAGAAGTATTTGCCTATGTAAAAGCTGCGTTAGACGTTTATGACCGACACGGTGGCGAGTCAAAGAACAAAATCAAGTACAGCCGTTTTGAACATACGGAGCGGGTGTATCGTTGGGCACTGATTCTGGCAGAGGATTTTATAGATAAAATTGATATGGAAGCCTTAAAAACAGCAGCAATTTTTCACGATATCGGGTATTCCTTAAACAAGGAAAATGCGTGTCATCATGCAGAGGATGGTGCGGTGTTGTGTCGTGCGTATCTGAAGTCTATCGGATATCCGGCGGAGAAAACGAATTTTGTTTGTGACCTGATTGCAAAGCATTCCGATAAGGAGTTTCTTCATTGTGAGGACACACCTCTTGAATTAGTGCTTTTAATGGAGGCAGATTTGTTTGATGATACCGGAGCACACGGAATTGTGATGGATGTGTGGATACAGGCAATGAAGGAGAATGTGAGTTTTGCATCTATTTTAGAGCATATCAGGAGGTTTTCGTTAAAGCAAATGCAGGAAAATCCCATGCGGACGGAAAAGGCCCGTCGGATTTGGGAAGAGAAGAAGGAGCTTACGAATAAGTTTGTGGAGTCGCTGACAGTGGATTTGTACGGAAAGTGTGAGGAACAGTAGCCGCAGGCGAGGAGACGGTGTGATGTGATGGGAAGGAAAGGGGTATGAAGTATCTCGGCGATGTGATAGTTCGTCAGGAATATCAAGGGAGGGGAATCGGTACGGAGATAGTGAATCGTCTGAAAGATATGGTCATGGAGACCGCTGAGCCTGGGGATAAAATTATGTTCATTCTCGGCGCGGCGAAAGGAAAAGAAGCATTTTATAAAAAATTCGGTTTTAAAGAACGCCCGAATGATTTTTCGGGAAGCGGGATGTCGATGTGGAGAGGAATGGAATCGTCTTACGGAAAGGAGCACCACTGACAGCAGAACGAATCGTAGCTTCGGGGTTGCGGAGCGGATGATATCAAATCAAGGAGGACTTTCATGGATAAACTTCCGTTATTGATACTGACCGGACCTACGGCGGTCGGAAAAACAAATCTGTCCATCCGTCTTGTAAAAGCGGTGAACGGCGAAATTATTTCGGCGGATTCCATGCAGGTGTACCGTCGGATGGACATTGGTACGGCAAAGATTAAGCCGGAGGAAATGTGTGGAGTACCGCATCATTTGATTGATATTTGTGAGCCAACGCAGGATTACAATGTGGTGCGGTTTGCGACGGAAGCAAAACGGCTGATAAAAGAGATTACCGAAAGAGGGCATATCCCGATTCTGGTGGGTGGCACCGGCTTTTACATTCAGGCGGTGCTGTATGACATTGATTTTACGGAAACCGAGGAGGATACCTCCTACCGGGAGGAACTGGAAACGTTTGCTGCAGAGCATGGTGCGGAGGCACTGCATGCAAGCCTTGCCAAGGTGGACCCGGCATCTGCGGTGGCGATTCATGCCAACAATATAAAGCGAGTGATTCGTGCACTGGAGTTTTATATGCAGACCGGCACAAGGATTTCCGAGCATAACGAAGCACAGCACGGAAAGGAGTCTGCCTACAACAGTGCTTACTTTGTACTGACGCAAAACCGGGCGGTACTTTACGAACGGATTGAAAAGCGGATTGATTTGATGCTTTCCGAGGGGCTTCTTGAGGAAGTAAAGGGGCTTCTGGAAGAAGGCTGTAAGCCTGAATCGGTATCTATGCAGGGGCTTGGCTATAAGGAGCTTGTGTCGTATCTCAACGGAGAATGTACGTTAGAGGAAGCTGTTTCGATTTTAAAGCGGGATACCAGACATTTTGCCAAACGGCAGCTTACGTGGTTTCGGCGGGAGCGTGAGGTGTGCTGGTTTGATAAGGACGCATACGAGAATGAAGATGCCATTCTGGAAGCAATGCTGGCTGAAGCAAAAAAATGTGGAATCGTAGCTTAACTGCAACGTGTATCTGTCAAGTGCAAGTGCAAGATGCCCTTTGCCATTGACATCATTCTTAGAAGAAAAATGAATGTGAAAAGAGGAGGATGCGGTAATGAACATCAGACGGGCAGAAAATAAGGATATAGATGGTATTAACAGGCTGTTGCATCAGGTGCTGATGGTACACCATAACGGCAGACCGGACCTTTTTAAGCCGGATGCAAAAAAATATACGGATACGGAGCTTATGAAGATTCTGGCAGATGATACAAAGCCTGTATTTGTGGCGACAGACGAGCTGGAAGAAGTACTCGGCTATGCGTTTTGTGTATTTCAACAGCATATAAATAACAATATTCTGACGGATATTAAGACGTTATACATCGATGATTTGTGTGTGGATGAGAAAAAGCGTGGTATGCATATCGGAACAGCATTGTATGAGTCTGTATTAGAGTTTGCACGGACAGCCGGATGCTATAATGTCACTTTAAATGTATGGTCCTGCAACGAAAGTGCCATGAAGTTTTATGAAACGTGTGGATTGGTGCCACAGAAGGTGGGAATGGAAAAGATACTATGAAAACCCTGATTTTCAACGGTTCTCCACGAAAAAACGGAGATACCGTAAGTTTAATAAAGTGTTTTATGGAACAGATGCCGGGAGAATTTAAAATCGTGGATGCCTACCGCGCAAACATTTCTCCCTGTCTGGACTGTCGTTATTGCTGGAAACAGAGCGGTTGTGCCATCAAAGACGAGATGCAGGAGGTTTATGTCTATCTTCAGGGCTGTGACAATGTGCTGATTGCTTCGCCTATCTATTTTTCCGAGCTGACCGGACCGATGCTTTCTGTGGGAAGCCGCTTGCAGACCTATTTTTGCGGCAGGCATTTCCGAAAAGAGATGAGTGCTTTAAAGCCGAAGCGGGGCGCAGTGCTGCTTACCGGCGGCGGTGACGGAAGACCGGAGAAGGCGTATGAAACTGCAAAAACACTGCTCCGTCTAATGAGGTGCGAGGAGATACACACACTTGTCTGTTCCCATCACACAAATACGGTGCCGGTGCTTTTGGATGCACAGGCAATGGAGGGCTTGGCAGATGTGGTACGGTTCTTTGAACGAACGGTAACACTAGGAAAATAAATGGATTGTAAGGAAGTAAATTCAGCAGAGCATACGGAGGAACATCAGATGGAGCATAAAGGGACAAACACATTAGAAACAAAACGGCTGCGTTTGCGTAGATTTCGGGCAGAGGATGCGAAAGGAATGTACCGTAACTGGGCTTCTGACCCTGAGGTTACGAAATACGTAACATGACCGGCGCATGAAAGTGTGGAGACGACGAAGGAATTGGTAACGCAGTGGGTATCCCGTTATGAAAATTTCAATTACTATAACTGGGTCATTGAGTTAAAGGAAGCCAATGAGGTAATCGGCAATATTTCTGTCGTGGAGGTAAAAGAAAAGGTAAACGCAGCAGAAATCGGTTACTGCATGGGAAAGGCATGGTGGGGAAAGGAAATCATGCCAGAGGCTCTGGCTGCGGTGATAGACTATCTTTTTAATGAGGTTGGTA